>CAZYHE010000213.1:0-7589 GCA_964647225.1 uncultured Anaerolineales bacterium | reverse complement strand
GAGACCTATCCCGCTTCGCCGGGCGGCCCCAATCTCTCGGCCACGCCGACACCCACGCCAAGCGCGACCGCAACGGCAACAGCCAGCCCCACGCCGACGATGTCGGTTACGCCTACGGTGACGCCGACGCCGACGACCACGCCCACACCGACGGCCAGTGCGACCGCGACGGCCTTCCCCGTGGGTGTTGTCCTCAACGAGATTCTGCCCGAACCGGGGCTGATTGATTGGAATGAGGATGGGACAGTCACCTACGAGGATGAATGGCTCGAGCTGTACAACGCCAGCGCGCAGCCGGTCAGCCTCGGTGGGTGGGCGGTGCTGGATGAGACGCGGGCGTTTACGCTGCCGGTGGGCACGGTGATCTGGCCGCACGGCTATCTGATGCTCTTCCGCATCCAAACACGCCTGACGCTGGGCGATGACCGAGAGACCATCATTCTGCGCCACCCCGATGGCAGCATCGCCGACCGTTATGCGTATACGACCGGCCCGGGGCCAGACACCAGCGATTGCCGGGTCGGTGGTGGGATCGGCGCGTGGGCGCATGGCTGTCGGCCGACCCCCGGCGAGCCGAATCGTCCTGCCCCACCCTCGCCTCCACCGATCACCGCGCCGGAGCGGACGCCGGCGCCACGCGCAACGCCGCGCGCCGGCAGTCCAGGGCTGGTGACAATCTGGGCCGCGCGCCAGATGGCGGAGGACACACTGGTGACGATCACCGGAAGCGTGACGATGCCGCCGGGCCTGCTGAGCCAACGGATCTATATCGAAGATGAGACAGCCGGTATCGGGATCTACCTGCGCCGCGGCGACTTCCCGGCGCTGATCTTAGGCGACCAGGTGCAGGCGACAGGGTGGTTAGCGGATTATCACGGCGAGGCGCAAATCGAGGTGAGCGGCCTGAGCCGCGTGGTTCTGCTGGGGCACGCCGCACCGCTCAGCCCGCGCCGGGCGCGTACCGGCGCCATCGGCGAGACCAACGAAGGGCGTCTGGTGTGGATCTTCGGACGCATCACGGAGTTTGCGCGGGACAGCATTACGCTGGACGATGGAAGCGGCCCGGCGCAGGTCTACTTCCCGGCTGGCCTCTCCTGGCGCCGGCCCTATGTGAAGATCGGGGAGATCTGGGCGGCTCGGGGAGTCGCCGGCCAATACGCGGCCAAACGGCCCTACATCGGCGGCTACCAACTGGTGCCGCGCGTCGCCGCCGATGTCAGCCAGGCGCCCCTTTTCCTGCCGGTGACGGGCGCTCGGAATCCGTGAACAAAGCGCGGCCCGACTGAACGAGTTCAGCCGGGCCGGCCGGGTCACAATCCGGCGATGATCTCGCGCGCCTGGCCCAGATAGCCCTGTGCGGCGCGGAGACGCGCCGCCACCTGCGGGATGATGGGGTCAGTTACTGGCTCAGGCGTCGGTGTGACGTCGTGCGCCAACTGCTTGATGGCGTCTATCGCAGGCATGTGTCCGATGGGTGTCTGCGGATAGTTGTATTCGGGCGCGCGGCGATCCATGTTCCAATCACCATAGAACGCATCCGCCTCGAACATGTAGCTCCAGTCGCCGAGCACCCGGCAGCCCAAGATCCAGAAATAGCCCGCCTTGAGCCAACTGGGCCGTTTGCGGCCGCCGATCTCAGCGTCATCCTGGAACCATCGGCAGATCAACGCGACCTGGCGCGCATGTTCCTCCGGCGTCAATCGCGGGTAGCGCTTGTCCAGGTCCTGCCAGGGCCGCGGCCCCATTTCCGTGACCCGGCACGGGACCGCCGCGTTCGGGCCAAGCGCCGTCTTCATATGATGCTCATGTACCAGCCACCCCAGAAAGCCATCCGCATCTTGCATGATGGTGATGCCCGGCTTGGCGTCTTGCCGCCGCCGTTCGTTGATGTATTCGCGCGGGAATCCATGCCAGTAGTACGGGATGAGCGCCGCATACTCCGCTTCGGTAAGCTGCTCGGCCTGCTGGTGGACATCATCATAGGGGTAATACTTGCCCTTCCAGGTGAGCCGGTTGAAGGGATACAGGTGAATGTTGACCGCCAACCCGCGCTCGAAAAGCTCGCCGGCGCCCTGTTCAACCACGATCTTGAACTGGTTCACGTCCGCGCCCGGATTGATCGGCGGCAACGACATCTCCAGGCCGAGCGAAAGGCCGTGGCGGCAGGGCTGAAGCGCCCAGGCAATGGATCGCTCGGCCCAATCCTTCGGCACCTGGCGGTCTTTCCACTCGCGATCATCGTTCGGCTCGTTCCAGATCTGGATGTGCTTGACGCCCGCCTTGGCCAGCCCATCTATGACCTGGTTGGGGATCGAGTTAGGACGGATGCCGCTGGTCGAGTCAATGCGCAGGGCCGGTTCGACGCCGATGGATCGCAGGTCGCGGATCATGCCCTCGATGCCGGGGCGAGCGTCGGTCGGTATACCGCGCGGATCGAGCTCACCCGTCAGCGGGTTGTAATTGCGCATCCCGCTGGCATCATGACCGATGAACAACGTGCCGATCCCAAGCTCCTCGATCTCTCTGAGCCACATATCCCAGCTCGGCACATTGTCGTGGTGCATCGTGGCGCGCCAATGAAATCCGACGCGCGTCAGCTTGGGAGCCATGGCTACGCCTCCAGCAGTTTTCGGGCGGCCGCCAGCTCGGCCTGCGCCTGATCCAACAGGGCCAATAACTGGCGGCGCGTGGCCTCATCCAGTTTGGGCGCGACTGGATCGGGAATCGGGATTGGATCGGGAATCGGATCGGGTTCCGGGATCGGGATCGGCACGGGGATTGGTTCAGGATCGGGCAGCGGCTCCGGGATCGGCTCGACAATGTTGGCGCCCCGCTGAAACACCAGGTAGTAGCAGGTGTTGGTATAGGGATCCTCTTTCAGCCCGGTCGGCAGATAGCTGATCTTGTCGGAAGCGGCGTCGGGGATGTCCACCGCATAGAGGCCGGCAGAGAACATCGGATAGTTGCCCCAAAACTGATCGAACCCCCCGCCTTTGGTGCGCTCGATGCGCTCTCCGCCGTTGGTAATGCGGAACAGTTGACCCTCCACGGGCGCGCCGGACGGGTCAAGTACGCGAACGTAGATGAGGCGTTTGTCGCCCGCCTCATCAGGCCCGACCCAACGCGCCTCCACCAGCCGATACTCGGCCTGTTCAGGCGCCTCCAGGCGCACGCCCAAATCATCCAAGCGCGAATCCCACTTGCGTTCCATGATGTCGGTCCTCCTCTCCAGGGTCAGTTTTCTAAAAATGCGGTCCAGCCATTGACAGCAGCGCATCTACGCTCCTCTGCTCCTGCAAGTCAAGGTAAGCATAGCACGGTTTGCTGGATTTGGCAAGGGATATTTTTGTGGTGATGACCCACAAGTTCGGCTGGTCACTGCGAGGAGCGTCTTCTGCGACGAAGCAGTCTCCTCCAAGGATGAGATTGCTTCGCAAAAGACGCTCGCAATGACGCCTCGGAAGATGTAGGTAATCACCGGATTTTGTCCGGGTTGACTTACCGTGCGATTTGTGGTATAAAACACCGACTTCGGGCGGAGAATAAGCCCGGGGTCATAGCGAGAGATAGGCCAAGAGTATCGAAGCCAGGAGTTGAAAAGATGCCGACGCGGGAGCAAATCGTAGTTCGGGAGCGCCGCAAGCTGCTTGAAGAGCGTTCGCGGCTTTCCGGGGAATTGGAACGCTTGCGTGAAGCCCTTAAGACCGAAGTGGATGTGGACTCCGAAGAGGGGGATCCCGATCTGATCGAGCGCGAGAAAAATGTCGCGCTCGTGAGTCAGCTTGAGCGCAAGAAGGAAGATGTCGAGGCCGCGCTGCGGCTCATCGAAAAAGGCAAATATGGTATCTGCGAACGCTGCAGCAAAGAGATCCCGGTCGAGCGTCTGGAAGTGCGCCCCGACGCGACCTTGTGTGTGCAATGCCAGGTCGAGGTCGAGAAGCTGATCAAACGCGGGCAGATGGCGAAAGCGGCCCAAGAGATCCAGTAGGCGATGTGCCGCGGCAGACTGGGCGGCGTTTCTCCAGGAATCTATGCAGGCTATGTGCAGAGCAGACATCGGCCGTTCGGCGGTCCGACTTTCGGGCGGGTCAGGGTGACGCTCAACCGAGCGCCCCGACCCGCTTTTTTATGTCCCCAAACCATCAGGAGGGAATCTCAACATGCTACCTGAGAACGTGTTCGTCTCCGGCCACCCCCTCATCCAACACAAGCTGGCGATCTTGCGCAACAAGCATACCGAGCCGAAGAAATTTCGGGAGTTGGTTCGGGAGCTTTCGATCCTGCTGGCCTATGAAGCCACATCTGATCTGGGCTTGGTGCCGGGCGCCGTCGAGACCCCGATGGGCATGGCGCCGTGCCGGCAGCTCACCGAGGCCATCGGCCTGGTGCCCGTGTTGCGCGCCGGGCTGGGCATGGTGGAGGGCATCTGGGAGATGATGCCCGGTGCGGAAGTTTGGCACATCGGCCTGTTCCGCGACGAGCGCACGCTGCGGCCGGTGCAGTACTACAACAAACTGCCCGTAGCGCCCACCGTCCAGGTCTGTCTGATCCTCGATCCGATGCTGGCGACCGGCGGCACGGCTGTCGCCACGATTGATATCCTCAAGAAGTGGGGCGCGCAGCGCGTCAAATACGTCGGCCTGATCGGCGCGCCCGAGGGCATCGCCAGGTTGCACGAGGCCCATCCCGACGTCCCGATCCACCTGGCCGCGGTGGACGAACGGCTGAACGAGATCGGCTACATCGTGCCGGGCCTGGGCGATGCGGGTGATCGGCAGTTCGGCACGGGGTGATGGGAAATCAAACGTCAAATCTGAAAACATAGAAAGGCGGATACTGTGGAAGCTAAACTGCAAGAACTCAAGACGCGACTCCAGGAAATCAACGACCTGAACTCGGTCAATGCCCTGTTGGGCTGGGATCAAAGCACCTACATGCCCGCGGGCGGCGCACCGGCGCGGGCGCGGCAGTCGGCCACGCTGAGCCGGCTGGCCCACGAGAAGTTCACCGATGCGGCAATCGGCCATCTATTGGATGACCTGCGGCCCTACGAAGAAAGCCAACCCTACGAATCCGACGATGCCGCGCTCATCCGCGTGACGCGGCGCGAGTACGCGCGCGCGGTCAAGGTGCCGCCGGCATTCATGGCGCGGCTCTCCAGCCAGATGGCCGAGGCGTATCAGACCTGGACCGAGGCGCGGCCGGCCAACGACTTTGCGCGGGTGCGCGATGGCCTCGCCAAGACCCTCGACCTGAGCCGGCAGCTCGCCGAGTACTTCCGGCCCTACGAGCACATCGCCGACCCACTGATTGACTGGGCCGACTACGGCATGAAGGCTTCGGTCATCCGGCCGCTCTTCGCCCAGTTGCGGGGCCAACTCGTCCCCATCGTCGAAGCCATCGCCGGCCAGCCGCCCGCGGATGACACCTGCCTGCGCCAGCACTTCCCGGAGAAAGCCCAGTGGGATTTCGCCGTGGATGTCATCAAGCGGTTCGGCTACGATTTCACGCGCGGCCGGCTGGACAAGACGCATCACCCGTTCATGACCAAGTTCTCGCTCGGCGACTGCCGGATCACCACCCGCGTGGACGAGCACGATCTGGGCGAAAACATGTTTGGCGTGATGCACGAAGCCGGCCACGCGATGTACGAGCAGGGCATCAGCATGGACTATGAAGGTTCGCCGCTGGCCGAAGGGACCTCCGCAGGGGTGCATGAAAGCCAGTCGCGCTTGTGGGAGAACGTCGTCGGCCGCAGTCGGGCCTTCTGGGGCTTCTTCTATCCGAAACTCCAGGCGGTTTTCCCCGAACAACTCGGCCGTGAAACCCTCGATACCTTCTATCGCGCCATCAACAAGGTCGAGCGCTCCCTCATCCGCACCGCCGCCGACGAGGTGACCTACAACCTGCACGTGATGATCCGCTTCGACATCGAGCTGGCGCTGCTGGAGGGCACGCTGTCGGTGGATGAGTTGCCCGACGCGTGGCGGGCGCGCTACCAGGCCGACCTGGGGATCGCCTCGCCGGACGACAAGGATGGCTGCATGCAGGATGTCCATTGGTTCGGCGGCGTCATCGGCGGCTCATTCCAGGGCTACACCCTGGGCAACATCCTCGGCGCGCAGTTCTTTGCGGCCGCGCACACCGCGCACCCCACCATCCCCTATGAGATCGGCCAAGGCGAATTCGCCACCCTGCACGGCTGGCTGCGCGAGAACATCTATCGGCCCGGCAGCAAATTCACCGCGTCTGAGTTGATCCAGCGCGTGACCGGCGGGCCGCTCAGCATCGAGCCATACATCGCGTATCTGCGGGCGAAGTATGGGGAGTTGTACCGGCTGTAGTTGGTAGATTGGGAAATGGGGCGCCATGATTAAGCTCGACAACAACCGCCTGATCGTCCGCTGCTGCTACCTGGGCATGTTCATTCAGGCGCTGGTAATCAACCTGACGCCCCTGCTCTTCATCCCCTTGAAAGACCAACTGGGGCTGACCTACGAGCAGGTCGGGCGGCTGGTGCTGATCAACTTCCTGACACAGATGGTGGTGGACCTCATCTGCAGCGGCCTGGTGGATCGCATCAATGTCAAGCCGCTGACGGTCGCCGCCAACCTGCTGGCCGGGGCCGGACTGTGGATCTTCGCCCTGGCCCCCACTTATGCTCCGACGCCCTATGTGGGCCTGGCTTTGGGCACGATCGTCTTTTCCATCGGCTGCGGTCTGCTGGAAGTCCTGCTCAGCCCGATCATCAACGCCGTACCCTCAGAACGCAAGGCGGCCGACATGGCGGTGCTGCACGCGTTCTATCCCATCGGCAAGGTGACGGTGATCATCGTGACCGCCCTGGCGCTGCACCAGATCGGCGCGGAGCACTGGCGCGCGATCATGCTGGCGTGGTCCATCTTCCCATTCGTCAACACGGTGGGCTTCTTGCTCGTCCGCCTGCCGCCCTTCGCCCATGCCAGCACCCGTCAGACCCTCCGCGAGTTGGTGCGCAAGCCGACCTTCCTGGCGCTGCTCCTCGCGCTCGGCCTGGCCGGCGCCACCGAACTGACGATCGCCCAGTGGGCATCGGCGTTCGCCGAGAAAGGCCTGGGCGTCCCCAAACTGGTCGGCGACCTGTTGGGGTTCTGCCTGTTCGGGGTCGGCATGATCATCGGCCGGCTGTGGTTCGGCGTGCGGGGTGAGCAGATGAATCTGCGTCGCATCATGATCGGCAGCACGCTGCTGGCCGCGGCCATGTACCTCGTGACCAGCCTGGCGCCGTCGCCGTGGCTGGCGCTGGCCGCGTGCGCGGCCGCCGGCCTGTTCGTCGCCATGCTCTGGCCGGGAACCCTCTCGCTGGCGACCGCGGCCTTCCCGCTGGCCGGCGGCTCGATGTTCGCGCTGCTGGCCGCCGCGGGCGACACCGGCGCCGCGCTGATGCCGTGGGGCCTGGGCCTCGTTGCCGATCAGGTCGCCGCGCACCCGATCCCCCTGGCCACGCTGTTCGGCGCGGGCCTCTCACCCGACCAGCTCGGCCTGCGTGCGGGGCTGCTCGTCGCCATGCTGTGTCCGCTGGCGATGGCGTTGGTCTTGTGGCGGCTGCG
>CAZYHE010000212.1:3828-7606 GCA_964647225.1 uncultured Anaerolineales bacterium | reverse complement strand
ATCAAGACGCCGTGGTGGCGATCACCGCGGGCACCCCGAACATGCAGGCCGTGCTGGATCTGGTCTGGGAACACTTGCTGCCGGCGATGAGATCGGCGCCGCTGTCCCAAAATGACCCGGCCCACGCGGCGTTGCAGCAGAAGCTGGGGGGATTGGCGCGGCCCCTCGTGGCCGGCAAGTCCGCCACATCCGTCGCGGCGCAGGTGTCGGGCCGACCGTATCATTTCGCCACGAAGCGGGCGCCCCTCCAGGCGATCTCGTTCGACTTCGGCCCCACAGAGGACGTCTGCACCGTCCAGGATGACGGCGGCGAGCATCGGCTGATCCTCGGCCGCGACGCTTGGGCCGCAGGCGCGACGACCTGGAATCCGTTCGAGGCGCGTTCCAGAGCCGCTGATGTGCGCCGGCCCATTGCGGCCAACGGCGCTTGGACGGCCGAAGACACCTATGAGCTGCGGATCCATTTCACCGAGACGCCGT
Source organism: uncultured Anaerolineales bacterium (assembly GCA_964647225.1). Lineage (GTDB taxonomy): Bacteria > Chloroflexota > Anaerolineae > CG2-30-64-16 > CG2-30-64-16 > CAZYHE01. The sequence continues at coordinate 7,126 of CAZYHE010000212.1, read as the reverse complement.
TCTGCGCGACCGTGGTCTGCAAATTCGTGGGCGAGAAGGTGAAGCTGAAGTACCGGGTCAACGTGTCGTTCGGCCCGACCGAGTTCCCGCAGTTGACCGGGCTGTCCGACAGGCCAAGTTGACCACACTGACCTGAAAATAGCTTTGCTTACGTGCCAGGCACTTCGCAAGTGCCTGGCACGTAAGCAAAGCGCGTTTTCAAATTGCCAGGACCTGACGGTTTTCTGAAATCCGTCAGGTCTTTTTTTGACATCCCGTTCTTCTGGTCTTATAATTGAATGGAGATTCAATTATAAGACTATCCAGCTTCCTGCCGGAGTTGAACAATGCCCCGCCCCGATGTGAGCGCCGAACGCAAAGCCCAAATCCTCCAGGCCGCCGAGCGCGTCTTTGTCCGTGAGGGCCTGGCCAACGCCCGCATGGAGCAAATCGCCGCCGGGGCCGGGTTGAGCGTCGGCATCCTCTACCGATATTTCAAAGACCGGGATGACTTGATCTATCAATTGCTGGTCAGCCTGACCGAGCAAGACCTGGCGGTTTACCCCGAGATAGTGCAAGCGCCGGGCAGCACGCGCGGCAAACTGAGGCAGATATTCACTCATGATTTGGAGAGCATGTTGGAATTGGCGCCGCTCCTCTATGCCCTCTATGCGCGCGCGTTGAACGAGCCGGCCATGCATGCCCGCCTGCGCGCATACTATGAGCAATACGTGACCATGTTCACGGCTTTGGTGGAGCAAGGCATCGCACAGGGGGAATTGCGCCCTATGGATGCCACGGTTGCGGGGCAGATCCTCGTCGCGTTGTATGCGGGCTTGTTGGAAATGGTAACGCTGTGCGAGACGCCGGATCCGCAAGCGCGCTTTGCCGCAGCCATCGAGCTGTTGCTGGAGAGCTGGAGCAAAAAGATCACTGGATAAACACAGATCACCCGATCAGCAAGGAAGCGAGGTCAGACATGAAAGCACGTAATCTTTCCCTCTCTCTCACCTTCTTCGGCATCCTGTTGTGTTTGCTCGCGGCGGCCGTCGCGCTGACCGATGCCGGTCAGGCCCCCGCGGCCCAAGCCGCGGCCCCGGCGAGCGTACTCGCGTCCGACGTAATGACTCAACCGGCGGCTGCGCCGGTCTTGCAGATCGCCCTGCGGCCAAGCGCCGACCGGCCCGCGTGGGGCGAGGTCTTCACCTACACGCTGGTTATGCGCAACGCCGGCGACGCGGTCGCGCCTGGCGCAGTGATGACCAATGCGCTGCCCGATGGCTTGACCTACGTCAGCGGCACGTTGCAGGCCACCTCCGGCGCGGCCGAGTATCAGGCGGCCGCACGCACGATCCGCTGGCAGGGCGACCTGGCGCTCAACGCGGCGGTCACGCTGACCTATGCGGCGCAACTGCTCACCCAGGACTACCTCTACAACACGGCCGTGCTCACCCATCCGCTGGCAGCCGCGTCCGCCGGCGCCACCAGCAGCCCGGCCGACGCATGGGGCGCACCGGAAGTGATCGCCGAAGGGCGCGTCTTTGATTACAAGTTAGCCAGTTACCGCAACATCGCCGTGGACAGCCAGGGCCGGCCGCGCATCGCCTACGGCGGCGAGACGGGTCTGTACTATGCCACCTTCGCTAACGGCGCGTGGACGAGCGTGCAGGTGCCGGTCACGCCGACCCGGCCCACCAAGGCCGCGCTCGTGCTGGATCCGCAAGATCGCGCCATCATCGCTTTCTACGACGACATTTGGGGTTATATTTGGCTGGCGCGCGAAATCAGTCCGACCGCCAACACCTGGAGCCTGGAACAGGTCTCCAGCAAATACTTTGATTCCAACTTCATGGAAAGAGTGGATATACAGTTGGACAACGCGGGTCGCCTACACCTGGTCTATTACGACGGCGACGCGCCCAGCGGTCACTATTACACGGTTCACGAGGGTGGCGCCTGGCGCGCACCGACGCTGGCGGTGGCATCCAGCACGTGCGCGTTTGCAGTGGACGGAAATGACATCCCGCACCTGGCCTGCAAAGAGTCGGCCTACTTGCGCCTGTACACCTACACCGGTGCGTCGCCGTGGAGCAGCTTCGAGCAGGTGGCTGCGGGCCTGGATGACAAGGCGATCTATGCCCCCAGTCTGGCCTATGCCGGCGCGACGCCGCACGTGGCTTTCCTGCGCAAGAACAACGGCCTGTATCACGCCACCAAGAGCGGCAGTTGGACGACGACCCAGGTGGATTTTAGTCCGTGGAACAGCGGGGCGGTCGAAAACACGCCCATGGTTTCGGCGGCGGCGATTCGCGGCGGGCAGATTGCGATTGCCTACGCCTGGCGCTGGTATCCCGTTGGGAGCAGCGCCCACACCGAAACCATCCGCCTGGCCACGCGCCCGCTGACCAGCACGGCCTGGATCACCGAGAGCGTGGACAGCGTGTCGGACGCATCCTGGAGCCAGGACTGGGCCCGCCCTTCGCTGGCGCTGGATAGCGCCGGGCGCGCTCACCTGGCTTATTATTATTTGCCGAACCAGACCCTGCGCCACGCAGCGCAGACTGGCTCGTTTACGCATTACACGGTGGACGAAAACAGCCAACTGGGTGGCAATGCGGGAATTGACGTAGGCAGTGACGGCAGCGTCCACGTCGCTTATTTTGCCGCCGGTCTGCGCCACGCGTATAGCCTGGCGAACACGACTACCTGGACCAAAACGCTCGTTGCGGCTGGGCTAGATGGCGACGCCACGCCCATAGATCTGGCAGTGGACGCCGCCAATACGCCGCACCTGGTTTACCAGAGCAATTCCTTGTTGCTGCACCATGCCTTCTTGAGCGGCACTGCGTGGAGCACGCGCACGATCGACGCGCCGGGTGTAAGGACCAATCCTGCGCTCGATGCGGACGCCGGCGGCACAGCCCACGCCGCTTATCTGGCGCTGGAAGGCGCCAACCTGGTCGTGCGCCATGCGGCTTTTGCGGGCGCAACCTGGACGCCGAAAACGCTGGCCATCGCCGGCCCGCCGGGTCACACGCAATCGCCCCAACTGGTTGCCCAGGGCGGCAAGGTATATGTACTGTACGCCGACTGTATCGCGTATCAGGCCAGCGGCGATTACCCCATCACCCTGACGCTTCAGACGCTGGCAGACGGCGCGTGGCGCCGGCAAACGCTCCACAGTTTCACCGGGCAGTGCGGCGGCCGACTGGATTATCAATTGCTGGGCGATAGCGCTGGTCGGCTGGCGGCGGTCGTAACGACCCAGGACGCCGCCGACCAGATTGAGTCGCTGACCTTGTGGTTGGATGGTGGCGAG
>CAZYHE010000212.1:0-3818 GCA_964647225.1 uncultured Anaerolineales bacterium | reverse complement strand
ACGACGCAACGCATCTTGGATGTTGAACGGACCACCTGGCGTTTCGATGGCGCGGGCGCGCCCTTGGGCGGCGTGACGATCGTCAAACCCATCAGCCAGGTGCGCGGCGATGGATTAGAGACGTTGTCAAGTTCGAGTGGAAACAAATATGCGCGTTACCAGGATCGCCAGGGCAATACGACGCCATCGTATAACGCGGGAAATACACTCGATGCCTGGGCGGCGGTGAAACAGGTGACTTGTTATGCCCAAACCGGCGCGGCGCTGGAGTATTCACGCAACCAACAAGCGCTGGCGGTCGAGCGCACGACGCCGCCAGTGCCGACCAACTGGGCCAATGCGACCAAATCGGCCACGCCGGCAGCCGTGTACGCCTATGAGCGCATTACCTACACGATCAGGCTGGAGTGGCAAGGCGACCAACCGGCCCCCATCGTGCTGCAGGATGAGACCGGGCCAATCGAGACGGTGACTATGACGGTAGTTCCGAAGGTGGTATACATCCCCGGCAGTCTGACCTGGGGCGCGTACATCAACCAGTGCCATTACGACGAGGGAACGACCACCATCCACTGCAACGGCATCTTCCCGGCCAGCGCCAACCGCCTGGAAACGACCGTTACTTTCGCCGTGGAGCCGCGCTGCCCGGCTTACGAAGATGGGGAGGTCGAGAACATCGCCCAGGTCGGCATCGGGAGCTACTACTTCGTCCCCGCCGTCAAAGTTAGCCTCAAGACCCCCTACCGGCTGCGGGCGTCCACCCCGCGCTTCCTGCCAAAGAGCCACTTCGCGCCCGTGCATGAGGCGCTGCTCTACACCGTACCCAAGGGAGACGAACCGAACGATCTGCTCACCTATTGCGCGTTCGACGCCTACACGCGCCTGACGCTGGGGGTGGGCAGCGGCACGTTGCAGGCCATGCGCAACGACGGCCAAAATCCCGATTTCTACGCCGATGACCACCACCACTCGGCCTGGGCCAATCTGGCGAACCGGGAGCCTTATCGCTACGATCTTTACGTCGTCCGCAAAGGCGGCGCGAGCCAGAAGGCGCGCAAGGCCGACACGTTGACCATTGACGATGTGAATCCGCCCACGCGCCTGAACCTGGCGGTCTTCACCGACTTCCAGGCCATGTTCAACGAGTGGCGCGAGATCGGCCTGCTGTATGACGACGAACGGCGCGATGCGCACATCCAGGATCGCAACCAGAACCGCATCCTGGACTACTACGACGCGGTGGAGCGCATCCGCCAGTACGCGGCCGACAACGACGGCATCGTGATAGATGTGGCGCAAGACGCCTACAGCCCGCAGACGCGCCAGGCCGGCTATTACAACTCCTTTGCCACGCGGGATACCATGGGCAAAGCGATTGACGTCATGGCATTCAAGCTGCCGTTCGAGACCCTCAACATCGCCATCATCGGCACCGATGCGGTGCTGCCCTACCGCCGGATCCCGGTCGAGGGCGTGTTCACGGCCGACGAAACGAAGTTCAGCGCCGACCAATGGCTGGCGAAGCGCAAGATTCCGGCCATCCTCGACATCGGCGACCCGGCCTGCGGCAAGAAAGGGTGCTGGCTGAGCGATATTCCGTATGCCAACTCGACCGGCCCGCGGCTGGCCCGGCCCATCGGGCGCGTCTTCCTCGACCGGCCGCTGGATCTGGTGAAGCTGATAGATAACCTGGCGCGGCCCATCAACCTGCGCCGCGCCACGAGCAACGCCTGGGTGGTCAGCGATGAAAACGACGCGAACGTCAACTTCGACAAAGCCACGCTGGCCTTCTACGCGCCGCCGCTCAGCCGCTTCTACGGCGCCGCGAACTTCATCAGCGTCAAAGAGGCGCCCCGCTACACTGACCCCTTCGGCCGCGGCGCGGCCTTCTGGGTCAGCAGCAACACCAGGCTCAGCGTGCCGGATGATCCAGAGGATGAGCTGGTTCTGAACCGCGAGGATGTGCGGAAGATCGCGGCCAACACCGACCTATTGATCTTCAACACGCACGGCAACCAGGAGGGGTTCGAGCCTGAGGTCAAGCGCCCCATCCTGATCGGCGGAACCTATCGCCTGCTCATCGGCAGCTCGTGTCACGTCGGGCTGCTGCCGGGCGCGCGCGGCCACACCCGCTCCGATTGGGATCAGTGGTGGGTGGGCCGCGGTGCGTTGGAGACCGGCGCGGCCATGTTCGCCGCCACCTCCTACTTCATGAACCCGCCGCTGAACATGGATCGCTTCCATCAACAACTGGCCCGCACGGTGTTGCGGAAGGCGCTGGATGGGGATTACCGCACGGTGGGCGAGGTGTATGTCAGCGCGAACGCCTGGTATCGTTGCGGGCTGGTCAAGTGTGACGCGCAAGACACCCAGTCGTTGTACACCTATCACCTGATCGGCCTGCCGACACAGCCCATCGAAATTCGCGCCGCGGCGCCGGCGGTCAGCGTGTCGCCGGCGACTCAACTCGCGGCCGGCCAGCCCGCATCAGCCGCGGCCGCCCACAACCTGGATCGCTCGGTCGTCATCCCGCACTTCGAGCCGGTGGCGGACGCCGACGGTCGCGTCGTCTTCACCATCCCGCACAACGGCGCCCTGGGCGGCGAAGCCTTCGGCCCCATCTGGCCGGAGGTGTGGCATCACTACCTGCTGCCGCTGCAAGCCGATGGCGTCAGCGTCACGGCCGGCGCGACCCAGTCCCATCTGCACCCTGGCCAGGTAGACATCTCGCTCCTGATCCCGGTGGACCTGTCGTGGGGGCCGATCAGCGGCACGATCACGCCGACCAACCCCTATCCGGCGACCATCCTGGACTATCGGGTTTACACAGACGCCAACCGGCTGCGCCTGGATGTCCGCCTGATCCCCTTCCAACATGACCCGACTGCGCGCACAGCCCGGCTGTACGACCGGATAGATTACCGCGTCGCCTACAACGCGGCGGCCACCTACACGGTCGCGGCGATCGCAGTCAACGGCGGCGCGGCCGTGGCCGTAGATCAGACCGCGCTGCCCATCGCAATCACGCTCAACGCGGCCGAGCCTTTCAGCGGCACGCTCTACTGGGAGATCATGGATGCTGCGGGCGCGCCGCTCTATCGCGGCGAGACGCCGCTCGACATCGCCGCGGGCGAGCATCAGGTCGCGCTGAACGCGGCGGTCGGCGGGTGGGCGCCCGGCCCCAAGCAGATTGTCATCGGACTGGCCGCCGGTGCGACGTCCATCGAGGGCGAAACGGTGGCGGCCGGCCACGCGTTCTTCACCGTGGCGGGCCACAGCCTGGCGCTGGAGACCGACAGGATCACCTACGGCGGCGCCGTCGCCATCCTGACCGCTGCCGTGCGCGATCATACGGGCGCGGCCATGGCCGGCCAGGCCGGCAGCCTGGCGGCGCGGCTGGACGGCGCAGGGCAGGCGCTCGCCTGGCAGGGCAATGGCGTCTACACCGCTGCCTTGAACCTGGCGGGCGTCGCCGCGGGCCAACACTTCATCTCGGTGACGCTCGGCAGCCAGGTCGTCGAGCGCGGATTGCTCGTGGATCGCCAACCGCCCACCTCCACCCTGACTGGGCCGAGCGTCGTCGCCGCGCCCACCTTCACCGTCACCCCCAGTGGCGCCGACGACCTGAGCGGCGTCGGCGAGTACGTCGTGCAATACCGCATCGGCGCAGGCGGCGCGTGGACGGATTGGCTGACCCGCACGGTCGGCTGGGACTATACCAGCGGCGGCCAGGCCGACCCTACGCTCACTTTTGGCCCGACGGAGCCGGTGGCCCTCCAGCCCGGCCAGACGGTCCACTTCCGCACGCGGGCGGTGGA
>CAZYHE010000211.1:0-7633 GCA_964647225.1 uncultured Anaerolineales bacterium | reverse complement strand
GCAGGTGCTCGTGCATGGCATCGCCATCCGGCCGGGGCACCCGGTTATCTTGGGATTGATTCAGGAGACAGGGGACAGGAGTCAGGAGTCAGGAGTCAGGGGGCGTGTCGTCCCTGTGATCGGGCTGCCCGGCTATCCGGTGTCCGCGGCGATCACGTGCGAGCTGCTGGTGAAGCCCACGGTGGCGCGCTGGCTGGGCCAGCCGCTCGATGAACGCGCCGAGGTCACGGCGACCATCACCCGCAAGGTCGTCAGCCCGGAGGGAGAAGAGGAATTCCTGCGCGTGACGGTGGGCCAGGTGGGCGAACGGCTGGTTGCCACCCCGCTGCCGGGCGGCTCCGGCGTCCTGATGTCGCTGGTGCGGGCCGATGGCATCGTGCGCATCCCGCGCGGCGAGGGCGGCTTCGAGCCGGGCGCAGCCGTCACCGTGGCGCTCCACCGGCCGCCATCTGCCATCCGGCGCACGATCATCGCCATCGGCAGCCACGATCTGACCCTCGATCTGTTGGCCGACGAGTTGGGCCGGCGGCGGCCGGGCTGGCGGCTCAGCTCGGCCAACGTCGGCAGCCTGGGCGGGCTGTTGGCGCTCGGCCGCGGCGAGGCGCATCTGGCCGGCTCGCACCTGCTGGACGAAGAGACGGGCGAGTACAACCTGTCCTACATCCGCCGCTACCTGGCCGGGGTTCCCACGCGGATCATCGGCTTCGTGCGCCGCGAGCAGGGGTTGATCGTGCCGCGCGGCAACCCGAAGGGGCTGCGCAGCCTGGCCGATCTCGCCCGGCCCGATGTCGCCTTCATCAACCGCCAGCGCGGAGCCGGCACGCGGGTGTTGCTCGATTATCGGCTGAAGCAGGCGGGCATCTCGCCGCGCGCGATCCAGGGCTACGAGCGGCAGGAGTTCACGCATCTGGCCGTGGCCGCGGCGGTCGCGTCGGGCGCGGCCGATTGCGGGCTGGGCATCCTGGCCGCGGCGCGCGCCCTGGATCTGGACTTCGTGCCGCTCGATCACGAACGTTACGATCTGATCATCCCGGCGCGCTTCTATGCCGACCCGCTCCTGGCCCCGCTGCTGGAGATTCTGGGCGAGCCGGCCTTTCGGGCGCGCGTGGCCGCGCTGGGCGGCTACACCACGGCGGAGATGGGGCATGTGCTGGCGGAGGTTGGCGGATGAACGACGCCACGCGCACGGCCTCCCAGGCGGCCCGCGTCCTGCCCTTCCCGGCGTTCCCCAAGCCCGCCCCGCGCATGGTCCTGTGGGATGCGCCGGGGCGACCGCAGGAAGAGGCCGTGCGCGGCCGGCTGACCGAGGCGGGCTATCAGGCCGTCAAGTGGACGAGCGAGCCAGCCACCGGCTATCCACCGCACGTCCACATCTACCCGGAGTTGCTCTGGCTCATCAGCGGCAGCCTGACCGTGATCCTGCCCGCCGAGGGCCGGCTGCTGGAGTTGACGCCCGGCGACCGCGTCGAGATCCCCCAGGGCCTGACGCACGGCACGATGGCGGGGGCGGACGGCGCGACCTATCTGCTGGCGACGAAATAGCGCGCTACCCCGCCACGTTGACCCCGATCAACCGCCCCACGCCGAACGTGAGCGCGGCCGCGGCGATGCCGAACCCCACCTGCCGGAAGCCGGAGTAGAGCACGCTGCGGCCGGTCATCAACGTGATGGCCGCGCCGATCACGAAGAGGGCGATCAGGCTCAGGCCGGCGCTCACCGCGACCCCCGTGACCCCGGTCAGGAAGATGTAGGGGAATACCGGTATCAACGCGCCGACCGAAAAGAGCAGGAACGACATCAAGGCGGCCTCCCACGCCGATCCGCCCAGCTCGGCCGGATCAATGCTCAGCTCTTCGCGGGCCAGTGTGTCCAGCGCCGTCGTCTTGTCGGAGAGCAGGCGCTCGGCTATGTTGCGCGCGGCCTCCGGATCCAGCCCCTTGGACTGATAGATCAGCGCCAGCTCGGCCATCTCCTCTTCGGGCATCTCGGCCAGTTCGCGGCGCTCGATGTCCAACTGATTCTGATACAGCTCGCGTGAGCTTTGCACCGAGAGCCATTCGCCCAACGCCATCGAAAGCCCGCCGGCCAAGAGACCGGCCAGCCCGGTCAGCAGGATCTCGCGTGCGCCGACCCCCGCGCCGGCTACCCCCATCAGCAGGCTGAAAACAGAAAGCAGCCCATCGTTTGCGCCCAAGACGGCCGCCCGCAGCGCGTTGCCGCCGCTGGCCCGATGCCGGCCCTCGAACCGCGCCACCGCCGTGCCTTCCAGGCCGCGGGTGGTGCGGGCCAGAAAGCCGAAAACCTTAGCGTGCGAGCGCTCGTGGGCCGACATGCTGGCCGTCTCTGGCTCAGGCTGACCGTCATATTGCGATTCGATATTGCTTTCCAGGCCCGCGATGGTCGGCAGCACGAAGGCCGGCCCGAACCGTTGGGCGAGCGCGCCGAGGATGCGGATGCGCCAGTTGGCCGCGTAGACGGGCGCCTCGACGCCGGCCAGCCGCAGCTTCTCAACCCAGAACGCGGCGTGGCCTTGCTCCGTCTCGATCATCCGGCGATATACGCCCGCGAGATCGGGGTTGCGTTCGGCCCCAACCAACCGCCCATAGAGCGTGATCGCGTCGCGCTCGGTCTGAAGGTTTTCCAGATAGCGGCGGATATCGGCCTGCGTTGCCATGATAGATCTCTCCTCGAATGCGCTTGGGTTCCGGGCGATATTGTATCACGACCCAGCAAAAACGCCGTCCATCGGATCCGATGGACGGCGTTTTAGATTGGCAGCGGGACGGCTGGGAGATTGTGACGTTACGCCTTCAATTCAGACGTGCAGTGCGGGCAGCGCCGGGCCTTCAGGGGAATGGCCGAAAGGCAGAACGGGCAATCCTTCGTGCTGACCGGGGCGGGGACCGGCGCCTTCTTGGTTTTATTGTATGCCTTGACGACCAGAAAGATCGCAAATGCGACAATCAGGAAGTTGATGAGGGTGTTGATGAACAAGCCGTAGTTCCAGGTCACCGCGCCCGCCTTCTGTGCGGCATCCAGGGTGGCGTAGGCCGCGCCGGCCGGGCCTTTCAAGACGATAAAATTATTGGTGAAGTCGGCCCCGCCCAGCAAGAGACCGATCGGCGGCATCAAAATGTCCTTGACAAAGGACGCCACGATCGCGCCAAAGGCAGCGCCGATCACGATACCGATTGCGAGATCCAGCACATTCCCGCGCAGGATGAACTCCTTGAACTCCTTGAGCATGTTATGACCCCTTTCTGAGTAATGGATCCGTGTATCCGACCGGCTTGTCGGTACAGTATACTCTCAGCCGCCGCTCGCCGGAATTACGTGTATCTTATCGCACAAACCTTAAGAAGCGCATTAAGAAAGGTCCCGATTTGCCAAAGGTGTCAGTGGTCGCGCGCAAAGCGGCTCATGGACTCCGACCAATCCGCGCTGACGGGCATATCGGAGATCGGGAAGGTGACGAAGAAGGCGGCGCCCTGACCGGCTTCGCTTTCCAGCCAAATCTTGCCGCCATGCAGTTCAACCAGCGCACGGGTGATGTGCAGCCCCAAACCCGCGCCGAACGCACCCGCGGTCGAAGCGCTGCTGGCCCGGAAGAAACGCTCGAAGAGCTTCTTCTGCTCGGCGGCTGGGATGCCGACGCCGGTATCGCGCACGGCGACCTGCAAAAAGCCCTCGTCGGCCGCGCGTCCAAGCTGGATCTCGATCCACCCACCCGCCGGTGTGTACTTGGTCGCGTTGCTGATCAGGTTGCCGATGATCTGAAAGGCGCGCACGCTGTCGCACAGCACCCCAGGCAAACCATCGGGGATCGTGAGGGTAAGCTGCTGTGTCTTGGCCGCAATCTGCACTGCGTATTCGCTGGCGATGGCTCGGAGCAATGCGCCCAAATCCACCGGCTGCAGGACGAGTTCGAGGCGGCCGGCCTCGATGCGCGTCAAATCCAGCAGGTCATTGGTGATGGTGAGCAGCCGGTGCGCGCTGCCCTGGATGATCCCCAGGTAATCACGCTGAAGATCGCTGAAGCAGTCTGCGCCGTCATCCATCAGCAACTCAAGATAGCCGGTGATGGCGGTGAGTGGACTGCGTAACTCGTGCGCCGCGACCGAGACGAATTTCGATTTCATCTCATCGAGGCTTTGCAACTCAGCATTCGCAGCCGCCAGTTGTTGGTTGCGACGATTCAACTCATCGCGGAGGAGGCGGAGTTCGTTGCGCTGCTGGGTCACGCGCTGCTCGATCGCGGCAAAATCGGTCATATCTTGCACCAGGTGGATCAGGCCCGAAACTTGGCCGTTTGAGTTGTTGTAGGGCAGGCTCACCAGCATCAGGTAGATCGTCCGCTGATCCTCGGCCGTGCGGTTCACGCCGGCCAGCTCGAAGCGCGGCAACTTGCCGGCCAGGACGTCCGCCAACACCATCTCGCTGCCGACCAATTCCGGCATGATCTCGAGCAGGGAGTGACCCACCACATCATCTGCCGCCGGCAGAAGACGTGCGGCATCGCTCATCTGGATCACCCGCAGATCACGATCGGTGATGCAGTAAGTGATCTTGCGGTCCGCGAGGATCACCTGCGTTGGCAGCGCGTTCACAATGTGACTCCGGTCAACTCACGAGCGAGCGCCCCAATTCTCGAAAAAGCGTTTCGACGGCATCCCCGGTTTTGGCGCTCGCCAGGAAATAGGCGGCCGGCAGACTGTGTGCAAACTGACGAACCTGCTCCTCCCCAATCTGCTGCTGTTCAACCAGGTCCAGCTTGTTGGCGGCCACGACAAACCGAGCGCCGGGGCTGACCTGACGCATGTCGTCCACATAGCGGCGCAGACTGGCCAATGTTTCCGGTCGCGTCAGATCGCAAACCAGAACCGCGCCCGATGCGCCGCGCAGATAGCTGGCACGCACTTGATCGAACTCCTCGCTGCCTGCCAGATCCCACACCAGCATCGTCAACTCCACCACGCCGGCGTCTGTGTTGACCGCGACCGATTTCCGGCTCACCTTAACGCCGATCGTGCTGATATACTTGTCATCGAACGCGTGGTATAGGAAGCGGCGCATCAGGCTGGTCTTGCCGACCGCGAAGTCGCCGAGCAGGCATACCTTTTTGCTCAAAGGGTTCAAGGCAGCGGTTCCTTTTCTAAAACGTCAAACCATCGGCCCTGAGGCCCATCACGATCTGGCAACTGCGCCCCCCGCCATGAGTTGGCGGAGGCGCGGCTCTTCAAGACGAAACTGGGTCGCATCACCATCGTAGTGACGCAGCGCGGCGGCGTGGCGGCCCTGCACCGCCATGATCTCCTCGCGCATCTGGGCGCGGAAGCCGGGCGGCTCAATCCCATCCACCACAATCGCCAGGTAGGCGTCCTGCGCCGCTTCGATCAAGATGCGCCGGGCGCCATACTGGATCTCATCCAACTGGCCTTCCTGGCCCTGACCGAAAGCTTCCTGGGTGAAGTCACGGATCGCCGTCAACATCCCACCGACCACATCGGAATCGGGCATCGGCTCGGCATCTCCGCTCAAGGTCAGCAGCAACAAACCGCTCTGCCGGTGGATCAGAAACAGGTCTGCGATGCTGAATGACAGCGCGGCGCGCAGCGCCAGTTCGGCCTCCGACACCCCCCGCACGCGTGCCTGGATGCGCTGCCAGATCGCCTGGGGGCTGAGCGACACCCGCATCCGGTGGTCAATGCTGCGGGCCAGGTCGCGGATCGCTTCGCCGACGGCACGCACGACCAATTGGCCGATGATGGGATACAACGCCTCGACCATGGCCGCCCGGTGATCCCGGATGGTCGTGCGGATCGCGTCGGTCATGACGGGCGTCAACAATGCCAACAGCCCGTCCTTGTCTTCGACCTGACGTTGCAAGTCGGCGACCTGCGCTTCCAGTTCGGCCAGGCGGCGCTGCTCGTGCCCGACCAGGATCTCGCGGAGATCGGCCAGGCCCGACGCGAGCGGCTCGCCGCGGCTGGCCTGGCTCGGCTGCGGGCTTGGCGCCAATAGGGCCGCCCCCGGGAGCTGATCATCCTTCTGCTCGGTGGTCACAGCGCCGATCTCTAGCCCGTCTATTCGATCCCCGTCAACAGGTGGGGGAGCGCCCCACCATCCTTGAGATGATTGCCGATCTCGATGAAGAGATCGCCGAGGAGCGCCCGGTCCACCTTCTCATCGGACAGTTTTTGGGCTGTCTGGCGCAACTCGTCGCGCGCCTCATTGTCAGCTCGCTGCATCTCGCCACGCAACGCCTGCAGCTTTTTGCTCTGCTCCGCGTCTTTGGCGGTAAGCTCTTCACCCAGACGCTCAAGTTCCCCCTGGAAACGGGCCAGATCGCGTTGGAACGCGACAAAGCGTTGCTCATAATCGCGCATCTGCTGACCGAAGAGGATCGTTCGAATACGTTCCACGTCGCCTTGCGATTGACTCAGCGGCGCGGCCGGGGCGGATTGATCGGGCATACGATTCTCCTTATGGTGCTAATAATGTAGAATAGCCGAGCTACCTTAATTTTCACATTACGAAGGCTTGTTTTTCCGTTTAGCCGGGAAACTGTAGCCCAGCCCGCGTTCGGTCAGCACATAGCGGGGCTGCGATGGGACCGGCTCGATCTTCTGGCGCAGACGGTGGATATGCACGCGCAGCGTGTCTTCGAACACCTCTTCCATCGGCCACAGCCGGCGCATCAGAAAATCGGCTGTGACGACGCGTCCGGCATTGCGAATCAGGATATAGAGCAGCTTGGTTTCCGTGGGGGTGAGCGGGATCAGTTGTTCTTTGATGACCACCTGTTGATGGGCAAAGTCAATGCCGAGATAGTCATCCACCTGGGTGATGGGGTCGAGGACATAGGCGTAATCGCCCATCCGCCGCAACACGCGCTGCACGCGTGCCAAAAGCTCGCGGGGGCTAAACGGCTTGACCACGTAGTCCTCGGCGTAACGGTTGATGCCCTGGATGATCATCTCCTCTTCATCCACGGCGCTCAACATGATGACGGGGAGGTCACTGAACTCCTGGACCGCCTGGCAAAACTCGAAGCCGCCCATCACCGGCATATTGATGTCCACAATCGCCAGATGCGGCATGCCGCGCCGCGCGATCGCGTCCAGGGCCTGACGGCCGGAGTTCGCAGTGAACACCGCGTAGCCAGCGCCTTCGAGCTTGTCCTTCACCAGGCGGACAATCGCCGGATCATCGTCCACCACCAAGATGCGCTGTTGCATGTTGGTGGCGTTCTCTCCGACCACAAGTGTATTGGCCATGGTCTTCTCTCCACGACATGCGCTGCCGGCCCGGCGACGCCCGCCGAGATGGCAGCCGGGCCAACGCGTGACAGGGGCTTGAGCGCGGGCACCCCCCAAAAATGCAGGGAGAATCTGAAACTGATATCATTGTGATGTCTGACGCCAGTGTAACACTCTTATGGAGAGAGGTCAAAATTGCGCGGCAAAAGGGGAGTGTTTCGGTTTGGGGGCAGGCCGTCATTGCGAGCGGAATCCGGCATGGTTTTCGCCGGATGGCGCGAAGCAATCCCCTGGATGGGGGAGATTGCTTTGCTTCGTGCCTCGCAATGACGCGCCCCGGAATTGAAACACACCCGGTCGAGCAGCCGAACTGT
>CAZYHE010000210.1:3705-7639 GCA_964647225.1 uncultured Anaerolineales bacterium | reverse complement strand
GAGTACGTATTACAGGCAGCGCGCTTGCCGGGCGTAAATCAGATACCGGTCACCTTCTTCGGCTTCTTTCGGGGGTGGCTTGTAGCTACGTTGCTATTTCCGCTTGTGTGCCCGAAGGTATTCAACCTCACGGGTGCGGGCCCCGGCGCGAGTCCAGTCAGCGACCGATCTCCCTTGGGGCGTCTGTTACAGTTTTTTATCGCTTTCGAAAACGGGTTCTTCTGGCAGTCGGTCTTGATGTCGGTCTGACTTGATTTCCAAGCTACACCTATGTGTTGGATGAAGATGCACAATATAGCCAGCTTTACCTACCACAACTCCCTATTGGTCATCTTTCGCCGCGTCCTCGCCAACCGAGACTGGCGCCTGCTGAACTTCCCCGAGCTCGGCGTCACTGAGGCGGAGGCCGTCCGACAAATGGCCGTGTTGCTCCAAACCTGGCAGCGAGAAGCGGGGCGTACCGAGATCAGCGACGAACTGATCGAGCGCGCGGTCGTGAACGCATACTGCCAATTGCTGCACCGCGCCGTGGGTCTGGCGCACACCGCGGCCCAAGAACGCGCGTTTGCCGAACTGTGGGCCTACGTCACGCCGCTCATCGGCCGGGTGCTGCGGGATGACCAGCGCACGGCGATCTGCGCCAATGAGGTGCTGTTCACCCTGTGGCGCAAGCGCGGCGCGGTGCAAGATCCCGGCTGCTTCCTATCCTATGCCGCCATGATCGCCGGTCGGGCCGCGCTGGCGATGGCTCAAGCGCCCGGCCGCGAAGTTTCGTTCAGCGATATCTTCGGCGATGGTGATGATGCAGAAGCTGAACGCGCGGAATGGCCGGATGCTTCGACCGCGGCCAACTTCCGTCGCGTCGAGGATCGGGAGCAGATCGCGCAGTTGGCGGGCGTGATCCGCCGCTGTTTGCGCAAGATGCGCGCCGGCGCGGAAGTAGTCATCCGTCTGGTTTTGCTGGAAGAAACGGTGATCGAGGCCGCGACCGCGCTCAAGCGCAGCGCGGCCCATATCCATCTCATCAAGTTTCGGGCGCTGCGCAAACTGGAAAAATGCCGGGACCTGTTGGCGGCTTTGGGGCAGCCGTCCAACGAACCGATCGGAGGTGGGGTATGACGCGTTTGCATCCGCTCCCGCGCGCGTGTAAAATCGTGCGTACCGCGTGGCCCATGTACGCGGAGGCGTATCTGCGCGGGGCCGCTTTGACCGCGCCGTTTCAGGCCGCGCGCGAACATCTGGTTGCCTGCCCGACCTGCGCGGCCGATTTCGGCCAGTTGTTGGCGCTTTACACCTGGCGCGAGGCGCAGGAACCGTTCAACGCCGGCAGCCTGCCGCTGGCGGCCATGTGGGCACCAACGCCCGCGAGGAGCATCCTATGACCGCAGCCTCGAATCGTCCTGATCGCGGGACACCCACAGATGATGTGCGTCGCCCCGCTGCGAAGCGCACCAGCCCGGCCGAGCGACTGACGCGCGCCCTGCGCGGAGAGAAACCGGCCGGCCTGACCTGCGCCGATGTCCAGATGCGCCTGCCGCAGTTGGTGGATGCCGGGTTGCGCGGCGAAAATGTCGCGCGGGCCGACCCGGCCATGGCGCAACACCTGCTGGTCTGCGAGACGTGCAGCGCGCTCCACGCGCTGATGCTCGACGCGGAATTGGCCCTTGCGCCGGCGCCGGCGGCCTTGCCGTTCCCCGGCGTGGCCGCGATCCTCGGCCCGACTTCTGTTGAGGAGCGTCAGGCCTGGATCGCCGAACGGACGCGCGAGATCCTCAAGGCGCTGCAAGAACTGCTTGACACAACCGAACTGGAGCGTGCCACCAGGACCTTTTTTGGACTGCTGCGCCGGTTGGGGGGCGATATCGAATTGCAGCCGGCCGCGGTCTATGCGATGGGACACGGCGGCGCATTATCGCCGGCCGCGCGTTACCTGGCCGCGGTCTATTTTGCGACGCAGTGGTTGGCCCAAGACCAAAATCGCGGCGATGCCCAACGCACACCGGCCGAGGTTACCACGGCGGCGCGCAGCTTCGCATTGCGCGCCGCGGAGGATCTGGGGCTGCCCGCGCCTTCTGCGACGCAATTCGCGAATGAGTTCGCCCGGCTGGTGACAGCGCCCGGCGTTCGTCTGCCGGTGTGGCCGACAAAGCCGTAAGCCGTCACAATCCAGAGGATTGTGTTACATCCCGCAACCCAGACAGGCCGGCATCATGTCCAACGCAAAGGTCAACATCCTGGCGCTCCCCAGCCATACCGCGCTGCTGTTCGGCCTGATTGCGCTGGTCGTGTTGGGCGCGGCATTCAGCAGCCTGCTGCCGGGCGCACAGCTCTGGCCGCTGCCGATCATCATCGGTTTCACCCTGCTGCCGCTGCGCGACTTCTTGCAGCGGCCGGATAGACATATGCGCCGCGCGGGACTATCCCAATCGGCGGATCCGACCACGGCCGAATTACAAGCCGCCCTCCACGAGCTAGGCCCCGCGATCTCACCGCCGGTCGCGGTGGTCGTCAGTGAACGATCCACCGGGGCGCATGCCTTCGGCTCATTTCGACGGCGTTACATGGGAATGGGGCGCGGCCTCGCCGAGATCCTGGCGGGGGATCTTCGTGATCCTGACATCGCCACGCGACGGCCGGCGCGCGCCATCCTGGCGCACGAATTGGCGCATTTCCTCAACCGCGATATCGAGCTCCTGTGGCTGGCCTACGGGCTGCTCAAGATGATGGTGCTGGTGATGGCCGTTGATCTGGTGATCGGCTTGCTGCTCTCCAGTTTCATCATCGAAGTCGGCCCGGAGGTGTTGCGCCCGGAATTTTGGGCCGCCCTCTCACGCACCCTGATGGACACGCTCCCCGGCCGGCCCGTAGTGGAGTTCGGCTGGATCCTGGACAACATGCGCAGCCAGAACCCGGCGTTGATTGAGCGCCTGGCGAATCCGCTCCGGCAAGCGACCAACTGGCAGCCGTTTTTCATCTATCTGACGGGCAGCCACACCCCCTTTTTCCTGAGCGGCGCGATCTTGTGGGCCTACTACTGGCGCCGCCTGCTGCGCGTGCGTGAGTTTTACGCCGATGCACGCGTCGCGTCTCAGGTCGGCGCGGACGTGATTCCCGACGCGCTCATGTTGCACAGTTATGCCGTTCGGATGGCGCTGGCGGGATCATCAGCCAGACCACGGGCAACGCATCCGGCCATTGCTGCGGTACGGGATGTGTTTTTGTGGTTTCGTGAGCGGTGGCGCAGAGCCATTCTTCGGCTGCGCCCGTCGTGGGCCGCCATGCGGCGCGCGTTGGACTTGGCGCCGCCTGATAAAGAACGCGCGGACTGCCTGGCAGATCCAATCCTTGCCTTTGGTTCACCGGTCTCTATCGCCCTGTCAGCCGGTCTGGCCGTCGTGTTGCTCGAACAGGTGTTACGCGGCACGCTGACCGCGGCGCGCATCACCGAGCCGGGCGCGCACCTGCCGATGCTGGCGGGCTTCGCGGTGCTTTCCCTGTGGGCGTTGCCGCGCCTCTGTTCCGGTCGGTCGGTGCGAGGCAGCCTGCTACGTTCGTTGGCGCTGGCGGTTGCGATATTCACGGGCATCAAGCTGTTGATGTATGTGTTGGACCTCGCGGCGGGGCTGCTAATGATGTTGAGCAACCCGACCGGTTGGGGCCGCGCCCTCGATCTATGGGCCTATGCGATGGCCGGCAGTTTGGGATCCGACCTGCCGCGCATGGTCGGCACCGACATCAGTTGGATGCAGATCCTGGAATGGCATGTCCTGCGGCCGATGGCCTACTTTGGAATCTTCATGCCGCCCGTCCTGCTGGCGTGGCTGATCGCGGACGCGGCGCTCAAGCGTCGCGCCTTGACCTGGTACGCGCTGGACGGGCGAGTCCGTCTGGTGTTCGGGAGCATCTCTGCCGCGCTGGGATTATTTCTGGCGTT
>CAZYHE010000210.1:0-3695 GCA_964647225.1 uncultured Anaerolineales bacterium | reverse complement strand
GGGGCTGTTTTTTTCTCTGCTTGTGATCCCCTTGCTGAATCGCGTGCTGTTCGCTTATGTATACCCAAGCTGGGAGCCGCTTGAGCTGATCGGGATGGGAGCCGCGCTGATCGGCGCTGTTCTCGCCGCACTCGTTTTCTGGCGGTCAGATCGGCGGCTGGCGAAACGTTGTCCCGGGTGTGGTGAGTTAGTCACCAAAGAATTCACGCTCGGGCGAGATTGTCCCAGGTGCGGGCAGGTACTTCATGCGTGGTTAGTTGCGCCCTATTGAGGCTACACCGTGAGTAAGGCGATACGCGTCATCACGATAACGGCGTGGGGTTTCCTGGGGTTCACACGGGGAATGCTTTTCGTCGCGCCGGCGGCGCCCGGCTGGCTCCAGATACTCCTGTGGGTCGCTTCGCTGGGCGCGCTCGCGTGGCTTTTTGGCGTCTACAACCGCCGGCTGGCGCAATGGCGCGCCGTGCTCGGATTCTGGGCCGCGTATAGTTGTCTGCGTTGGCTGGTGACGCGCTTACCGCTGGCCGTCGAGCCGATCCTGCACGATCACCTGGCGAATCTGGTCGTGATCCTGGTGATGGACACCCTGATCGCGGGCTACGCGGCTCTGTGTCTCCTGGCCGTCCGCCGCGATGTCAGCGTGGGCTACATCGTCCTGGCGACATTCATCAGCGGCCTTGCGCTGCGCGGCCAGGTACAGGTCGCCGGCGGTGTGCTCAATTGGCTCTTGGGGATGGCACAAGTCGAAATGCAGGAAGGATTCAACTTGATCGAGCCGCTGACGATGGCCGGATCATGTATGATCACCCTCGGCCTGCTGACCTTCTTGCCGCATCTGGTCTGGCTGACCATTCGTGAAGCGCGCGGGAAATAGGCCCAGCGCGCAAGGCCGATTTGGCATCAGCCAATGCTCCCGCCGCATCCCCTCACCGCACCACAAGCGGCAAATACCCCCGCCGCAACACGCCCGCGTCCGAGCCTTTGACCAGGTTGAGCGGCCGATAGTCGGAAAAGCCGGGAAAGACGGTCGAGTATTTGGGGTTTTTGAGACGCCGCACGAGGATTTCGCTGAGCACGCGGCGATAGTCGGTGGTGATCGCCAGGTCACGCTTTTCATCCAGTTTGTCGGTCTGCAGGCCGGGCCAATCCCCGAAGATGCCTTTGTTGACGTTGCCGCCCACGACCAGCATCACGCCGCCGTGGCCGTGATCGGTGCCGCCGCTGTCGTTCTGCGAGAGCCGCCGGCCGAATTCGGTCATCACGACCAGCGTGAGCTTGCTGGCGTAGTCGGTCATGTCGGTGTAGAACGCATGCACCCCCTGCGAGAGCGTGGTCGTCAGCGTGGCAAAGTAGCCCTGCCCGTCGTTCCCCTGATCCTGGTGCGTATCCCACCCGCCCAGATCCAGCGTCGCGATCCGCACTCCCAAATCGGCCTTGATCATCTGCGCGGCCAGCTTGAGCGAATCCCCGAAACCGTTGCTGGGATAGACCGCCCCGAATTGCGGGGTGTACGTACTCAGGCTCGCCAACGCCAGACGATCGGAAACGTCCAGGGTTTGCGCGCCGGCTTGATAGAGCCAGCTCGAACTGCTTCCGTACATGGTGCGCATCGCCAGACGTTGAAAGTCAATTTGATCCCATCGGCCGCTGTAGGTGTAGCCACTCAGCGACGAGATGGCCGCGACGTTGGGGTAGCCGAGCAATGAGTCGGGCGCTTCGGCTTGCGCGACGATGACCGGGACTTCGGTCCGGCCGATTCCCGTGACCGAAGCCAGGTGTCGTGTCAGCCAGCCGGCCGTGGTCGTGGTCTGGCCGGGCGTGCCGCGCTCCATCATCGCCATGGCGTCGAAATGCGAACGCGTGGGGTCAATCAACCCGGCCGCATGGACGATGGCGAGCGCGCCGGCCGTGTACAGATCACGCAGATGCGTCGCCGCCGGGTGCAGCCCGAAATAGCCGTTCAAGTCGAGCGCGCCACGCGTCTGTCCGGCCGGTCGAATGCGGATATCCGGGCGATTGTTCGCATAATTGGCATCCGCGTACGGCACGACCAGGTTCAGACTATCCATGCCGCCGCGCAGAAAGACGAGGATAAAAAGATCGGCGTCGGGCTGTGCGTCGGGCGCGGCCACGGCCAGGCCGGTGAGCCGCGCGCCCAGCACCGCGCTGAGGGCCGCGCCGCTGATGAACAATTTACGTCGGCTGAATTTGGTCATCGCGCACATCCTTTCAGCGCCATTGGGCATACGGAGACGACAGGATCAAGGCGACCAGGCTGTTGATCCGACCGTTGCGCTCACTCGTCGGCAACGCCATATCCAGGTTGCGCCCGCGCGCCATGAAGTCGTAAAACGGTAGCAGTTCGCTCGCCGACAGGCGATAACCGAGCACGCGATCCGCCCAATAGAGAACCACCTGACGCGCCGTCACCAGGGACGCGGACGTATCGTTGACCAAACTGACCGTCGTGCCAGTGACCCCGCCTTCACAGAGCGAGTTCATGAAGTTCCACCGCCGCAGCAAGAAGGAACTGGTCAACCAGGCATCGCGCGTGTCGGGGTAGCCGGTCGGCGGCGACCACTCGAACAAACGCTGCCCCACCAGGCTCATCTGCCAGTCGAAAGTCCCGGTCCACGACCAGGCGGCATTGGTCGCGCGCAAGGCGTAGGTGACCATCTCGAACGGCCGCTTGCATTTTTCGCCCCAAATGCTGGTGAAGTCGGGATGGGTGAGAATCGTGCGCGTGACCGCATAAAGCTGATCGCTGGCGTTGACGTTGGCGGAAAACGTCGCCGCGGCCGCGCTGATGAGACTTTCGGAGGGGTTGTCGCTGACCAGACGCCGCGCCAGGCGCGTCGCCACGAAGCGCGCCGTCGCCGGATGATATGCGACCAGATCCAGCACGTCCCGGCCATCCTTCATCGGCGCCTGATTCGGCATGATCTGCACATTCAGCACGTTCTTCTGGTAGTAGTCGTGCCAGGTGTTGTTATAAAGAAACTCGCCGGTATTTCCCGTGCTCGTCGTGTTGCTGACCGTCCAGCCGGTGAAGCAGCGTGCGGCCTCGTACACATCCCAGTCCTGATAGCCGCTCCAGTTCGGATCTTTCGTCTGCACGCCGGGCTTATAAGCCGCAACACTGAGCGAGTGCAGCTCGAACAATTCGCGCGCATAGTTCTCGTTCGGCCCGGCGCGTGAATTGGTGACATTGTTGAGGTAATAGAGCATCGCTGTGCTGGTGGCGATTTCTTCCAGAAAGGTGCGAAAGTTACCGAAGATGTTGCGGCGGATGCGCCGATCATAATCGGGCCACACCGCCGTGATGGGGTGGGTGCGCGCATAGACGTTGAAGTGGTTGTGCCAATGATCCACCAACACTTCTTGCAGTTGTCGGCGCGAATAGATCGCGCGCAACCAAGCCGCCACCCGCACATTACTGAAGGCCTGGTTCGCCTCCGAATAAGAAAGCGCCCACAAGGTCGGCACGTTCGCGTTCAGATATTGCAGATTCGCCGCGGCCAGCCGCGCATCGCAGGCGCTATCGTCAATGGTACTGGGATGGAGTTGTTCCTCGATATATGCGCTGACCCCCATCGTGCGCACCCGCGCCAGATCGGAAGGGGCGGGGCCGAACGCCATACGGTTCAGGGCGATGACCTCGACCGGCGGCTTCGTCGCCGCGACCGCGCCCGCGA
>CAZYHE010000209.1:0-7653 GCA_964647225.1 uncultured Anaerolineales bacterium | reverse complement strand
GGCCGCGCGGCGCTGCCCGCCTGGACGCCCACAAGGGGCTACGCTACGTCTGTCGGGTAATGAGTGCGGGCGGGTCGAGGGGCAAAAAAAGGCCGGGGTTCCACGGAACCCCGGCCTTTTTCATGTCACCTTCAGCAGTCGTCCCAAATACGACGAAGCGTCCTGAGCGGAGCAGCCGGTTTTTGGCTGCTCCGCTCAGGACGCGGCCTTTTCTTCAAGCGGCTACTTGACCGGGCCGCCGTTGGCGAACTTCATCACCCCGCTGTCCGCGAACAGCTCGATGTACAACGCATCACCATCCAGGAAGTGGAGCGTCGCCGAGCCGAGGCTTGCCAGGAACTGATCGGCCATGGAGCCGGGCGGGCACGCGGCCAGCGTGGCCGGGCCGAGCTGCACCTGGATGCGCGAGCCTTGCAGTTTGTAGGTCCCCGCGGCCTTGTTGCAGTCCGCGGTGATCTCCACCTTGCCGTCCGCCTTGAACACCACCGCGTACTTGCCGGGGTTCGGGACGTCCTTGACTTCCACCGGCGTGACGAACCGCACCCACTGCCAGAGCGTGTTGGTGAGCTGCGCCGGACTCTTGGGCAGCGCGGTGGGGGCCGCCGCGACGGTCGGCGTGATAACCTTGGCTGGCGCCACGATAGTCGGCGTCACGGGCTTGGCCGGCGCCGGGAGCGCGGTGGCAGCGGCCGCCGGCTTAGGCGCAGCGAAACTCGCGAGCAGGACGCCCGCCGCATTGCGCAGCTCCAGCTTGTCGCCCTCGATCTTGAACGTGGCGCTCTTCGCCAACGCCGCCAGGTAAGCGGTCTCCTGTTGCATGATCGGCTGGGTACACGCCTTCCGAGTGGTCGCCACCGGTGCGTTGACCGTAAGCGCGGCGCTCGTGGCCTTGTAGGTCGCGGAGTAGTTGTTGCACCCCGCGCTGCCCGTCACTCGACCGCCCTGGAGCAGGGCCGTGACCTCGGTCCCGGCCAGCGTCGGGACGGCCGTCCCCTTCGCGTCGGCCAACGCCGCCAGTTTCCACGGCGTGCCTTCCAGCGGGACGGTCGTCGTGGCGACGGTCGTGACTTTCAAGGTCTGCGTCGGCGCCTGGGTCGCGGCAACGGCTGGGGCCGGGCCGGCCGCCGGGGCCGGCGCCGCAAAGGTCGCCGCCACTTTGCCGCCGCCGTTGGTGATTTGCAGCCGGTCGCCGGTGATCTGGAACGTGGCCGCGCTGGCCAGGGCCGTGGTGTACGCCTTGGCCTGATCCATCAGTTTGGCTTCACACGCCATCAGCGTGCTGGCGCCGAGCTTGACGGTGAGCACACCGCCGGTCACTTTGTACGTGCCGGTGTACTGGTTGCAGCCGTCTTTGCCGGCGACCTTGCCATCCTGGAATTGGGCGGTCACTTCACTCCCCGCCAACACCGGGACGGTCTGGCCCTTGCTGTCGAGATAGGAGACCAGCTTCCACAGCGGGCCTTCCAACGCAACGGTCATCGTGGTGGTTGCGGTCACAGGTTGGCTGGGACCGGTGGCCGGCGCGACCGTGGGGGCCGCCGCGGCTGGCGCCTGGGTCGGCGCTACGACAGCCTTCGTCGGCGCGACGGTCGCGCTCTTGCTCGAAGGCGGCATCGGTGTGGGGGCCTTGGTGGCGGGGCCGGCCTGACCGGGCAACCGGACGCCACATGCTGCCAATAAGGCGACCACGATCAATAAGGAAGCGAGCAGGGCAAATCTGGACATCCAAGTACGTTTCATAAATCCTCTCCTCTGGGTGGTGGTGGTCTCAGCCCGACGATGAGCCGGGCCTCTATCACGGCGACTCATGCAATTATACCACATCCATTATGTTGTGCAATCTGCAAGGGTGCGATTTTGCATCGGTCTTCGCGTGAGTTGTGATATACTTCTATCTGCCTGTAGCGCGTTTTTTTTGCTCGGCGAGCGAGCTTTCGAGGAGATGCTTTTGCCATGCGTAAATTGTCTGTGGTGTTGATGCTGATGGTCGCGTTGGTGGGATTGATGGCCTACGCTTTGTTTTCCCGCCCCGTCCCAGCGCCACGGCCAGATCCATTGGTCCCCACCGTGCCGGTGCGTGTCGAGCAGCCCGGCGCCAGCCCTTCGGCCGCGGCGGTGGTTGCCACGCGGGTAGCATTGCTGGCCTCAGCGACACCCGCGGCGACCGCAACTGTGCCGCCAGCCACTGCAACGGCCAGCTCAACGGCCACATCCGCGCCGGCCAGTCCGACCGCCACGCATACCGCGCCGGTCAGTTCGGCTACAATGACGATGACGTCAAGCCCTGTGCCCCCGCCCGCAACGCCCACCGCGACCGTTGCGCAAGTCGGCGTATCATCCACGACCTGGGGATTGCCCGGTTCGTCGCGGGGACGGGTGGGGGTCGGGATGCCGCACTTGGGGATCGGCAGCTTCGATTGGGGGGCTGCGCCGCCGGGCTGGTATCTCAACTGGTCCACCCAGCCGCATCCCGAACAGCGGCCGGATGTCGCGTTTGCGCGCATGATCCGGCTGAAGGGCGACAGCTTTTCGCCTGCGTTGGATCAGATCAAAGCGACCGCGACACAGAAATCTGGCGTCCTCTGGCTGGTGGGCAACGAGCCGGATGTGCCGTGGCAAGACAACGCCACGCCTGAGCAGTACGCGGCGGTCTATGGCGTGCTGTACAAAGCCATCAAAGAAGCCGACCCAACGGCGCGCGTCGCGATCGGCGGCGTCAGCCAGCCCACCCCCTTGCGCCTGGCCTACCTGGATCGCATCCTGGCGGCCTACAAGGCGCGCTATGGCGCTGAGATGCCGGTGGATGTCTGGAATATCCATGCGTTCATCCTGCGCGAAGAACGCAACTCGTGGGGAATAGGTATCCCGCCTGGGATGTCCGTGGACAAGGGAATGCTCTACGAGATTGACAATCACACCGACATGCAGATCTTTCGGCAGCAGATCGAGGGATTTCGGCGGTGGATGGCGGAGCGCGGTCAGCGCAACAAGCCGCTGGTCGTCACCGAATATGGCGTGTTGATGCCTGATGATTACGGCTTTCCGCCCGACCTGGTCAGCAAGTTCATGGCGGCCACCTTCGACTATTTCCTGTCGGCGCAAGACCCCGCGTTGGGATACCCGGCCGACGGCAATCGGTTGGTGCAGGCATTTTGCTGGTACAGCGTCGCCGACACGGTGTATCCGACCGGGAATCTCTTCGATCCCAAGACCCGCGCGGTGACGCCTGTCGGGAAGGCGTTCCGGCAGTATGTGCAGGCTTTGAAGTAGGGGCGATCCCGCGAACTGGCACGGTCGGAGACCGGCCAGAGCGGGCGCGCAGGCGGCTGGCACGGTCAGAGACCGGCCAGAGCGGGCGCGCTATCCGCGGGCGACCTCCAGCGCGACTTTGGCGACCGTCGGCGGGTGGAGGAGCATGTTGGCGTAGCTGGCATTCGCCATCGGGCAGGCGCATTCTTTATCGTAGATCGAGCGGCGCAGCCGGGCCATCTCCGCGCCGAACCAGATCGGGGCCAGGTCATAATTGGTCTGGCGCAGGCTGCCGACCGGCTCGGCCCGGATGCAGCAGCTCCAGATGTCGCCGTTCGGCGCGATGTGCATGCTGGCCCAACCGGCGTAGCAGGCGATCACCTGGGTGCGCTCGAAAAGAACGCGTTTGGCGAGCTGGTAGTATTCCGCCCGGAACGCCTGCGTGAACTTCGCCAGCCCCTTCACCGGCCGTTGACGCGCCTGTGCGCTGAGAAAATCGGCGATGGGCGCATAGGCCTGCGGTTCCGGTGTGATGCCCCAACCGATGGTGTCCAGTTCGACGCGCTCCTCGGCCACCTCGGTGATGTAGGAGTCGGGCGCCAGGAATGTCAGGCCGTCGTTGATCTCCGTGAACCGGTGCTGGTTGAAGCGGCTGACGACCGTATGCACCGTGAGCACCAGGTTGGCGTGCGCCTTCTGTAATTCCTTGAGCCGCGCCCAGGTCGCCAGCGATCGCTCCCAATTCCCCGGCACGCCGCGGATGTCATCATGCTCGTCCCCGATGCCATCCAGGCTCAGGTTGATGCCGATCTGGCTGGTGGGACACTCGCGGCAGATGCGTTCCACGCGCTCCACGATGCGTTCGGTCAGCAGGCCGTTGGTCGGAATGGTGATCACCGCCGGCCGGCAGTGGCGATAGGCGCTGATGACCAGGTCGTCGAGATCGCGCCGCAGGAAAGGCTCTCCTCCCGTGAAGGTGATGTAGAACGGCGTGCGCCCCAGGTGGGCGAAAACGTGATCCCATTCCGCCGCCGTCATGTCGTCGTTCGGTTTGCGCCACACATCACACGTGCGGCATTTCGAGTTGCAGCGAAAGCTGACGCTGACGACGATCGAGAAGGGATACATCTTGGGCCAGCCGAAACGGCGGAAGCTCGCATACAAGGGGAGTTTGGGCGCAAGGCTTAGCATTGACATGGGGGCATTATAGGCGGGCGCGGTGGGGATGTCAATTAGTGTGATCTCGGTTGGAGAAATCCCCGGGACGCGCAAGAGCCGAGCGGCTCAGCGGCCGCTCGGCTCTTGGTGGATCGCGACTGGGAGTGTTACCAGGTCCAGGTCGCCGTGCCCTGTCCGGTCATGAAGACGACCTCGCCCGGCGTCAGGATCTTTCCGCGGAATTTAGTGAAGAGCATCACCGGGAAGCTCGCATTCGCCGTGACGGTGATCTGCTCGGCCGGCCCCTCGTGCAATGTCAAGTTGATGCCGTGCGTGCTGCCGACAATGCGTGCGCCGGCGGGCGCCCAGACATCGAGATCGAACGGAACGCCCTTATTTTCCTTCGACGTTCCTACCAGCAGATGTACAACACCACCGTCTGCAAGCTTAATGTTGGGGTCGGTCAAACACCAGGAGTAGCCGGCCGATGCGGGCGTTGCCGCAGTCACAACGAGCAACAAAACTAACGATAGAAGAACGAACTTGGCGTGCATCTGGCATCCTCCTTGCACTATGCTGGGATTGTAGCCGGCTGCCGCAAGGGGCCTCCGGCTGGGTCTCTGTGAGTATTCACACTGCCGTAATAATAGTATAGTATTTGCTGTGACGATATCCGTATAAGTACTGATCCGCAGGCGCGCGGACAGTAGGCGGGCGAAGTGCGGATGGGGTGCTTTACGAGTGATGCCGGCGCGAGAGGAACAAGGCGACGCCGCCAAGCAAGGCCGCCAGGATCACCGCCACGCCGCCGAGCGCCAGGATCCAGCCGTCACCGCGCGGGGTAGCCTCGGTCTGCGTTGTGGCGAGTGTGGGACGGGGCGCGGCGCCGCGCAGCACCGGCGGCTCGGTCGGTTTCGATGCGAAAACGGCCGGGGACGGGGTGGCTGTGGGCGTCCGTTGGGGATTCAAGGTCGCAGCGGGCGCGGGCAGCGCAGGTGGGGTCGCCGTGGCGGCGCCTGGGCGAGGCGGCGTGCTACCCGGGCGCGGCGCCGCGGAAGGAGTCGGCAGTGGGTTCACCCCGGCCTGCCCCGTGGGCGTTGCAACGCGTCCGGCCGGCAATGGGGTCGCCGTGGCCGCGCCGGGCGCTCCTGCAGTGGCCGCCGCGGTGACCGCGGCTGTGGGTTGCGTCTGACCCTGCGATGTCGGGGTCGTGCCCGGCCGAACTGTCGGAGTTGGCGCATCGTTTGGTGTGTTGGTCGCCGTGGCGGCATTCGCCCGCGTCGCCGTGGGGCTGGGCGTCCGGCTGGGTGTTTGGTTCGGTGTCCGACTCGGCGTCGGGCTGGCCCCTGGCGTGGATGTCCGGGTTGCGGTGAGCGTGGCCGTGGGTGTGGACGTGGGCGCGCCCGGCTGGCCGGCCGTCGCGCTGGGGATGAAATCCAAATCCACGTATCGGTTGACGCCGCCGCCGACCTCTACTTCCTCCAGCAAATAGAAGTAGGTGGTCCCATCGGTAACATCGGTGTCGTTGTACTCATAAACTGTATCGGTCAGGCCGTCGCTGTTGGAGTCTGGCCCAATGAACACCGTGTCCCACGGCCCGGCCGCAGTTTCTGCGCGGTAAATGCGAAAGGACGATGTGTCCAGTTCGGTGCCGGTGATCCAACGCAGCAGGATGGCGCCATCCTCTTGCGTCGTGGCCGTGAATTCCTTCAGATCAATCGTGGCCCAGCCGCCCGGCGCGTGCGCCACGACCAGAATCAGCGCCAGCAAACCGCCCAGCCCCCATTGCGCCAGCCGGTGGGCCACGCCATGGGCGATCAGGGTGTCTCTTGCCTGACGCAAGTTCGGTCGTGTCTGTTGCGCGCGCATCGCCAGTCCTTCGCCTATTTCAGGATGTAATAGGTCCCTTTTTTGTCGCCAATCTTCATCAGCAACCCTTTTTCCACCAGGTCGTTCAAATCCAGGCGCAGGGTTTCCGGGGAGACATCCGGGCACAGGTCGTGATACTCGCGATTGGTGATGCGGCCATTTTCCTGGAGATATTGGATCGCCCGGATTTGCCGTTCGTTCATGCCGGTCGCCCACTCGGGGACGGTTCGGCGCGCGGCCGCGATGACGTTGCGGCGCAGGATGACCGTGAACGCAAAGGGCGTGGCCTTGAATTCCGGCTGCGGATGCCCCGCCTGCACCATCTCCTCGATCATCCGGTCAATCCCCAGCCCAAGCTGCTCGATGTAGCCCCACTCGAACAACCCGTTCACCAGCCGCGGATTGCGGGAGAAGTGCTCTTCGATGATGTTGTCCAGGGTGATGTAGCCGGGCAGGCCGCCGGGGCTGCTGACTTCGAGGCGGTCGTCGAACTGGCGGACTTCGACGCGGCGGCCGCTGAGGCGATAGTCGCGGTGGCAGATGGCATTGACCAGCGCCTCGCGCACGGCAAACAGCGGATAGAGCATGTGGTCTTCGCGTTTGAGCGCGCGCACCACCGCTTCGCCGCGCATCTCCTGGAGCAAGATCGCCCAGCAGTTCTCGATCACGCGCGCCAACGCGCCGCTGAATTCCTCGCGCCGGCTGTAGCCCGGCATGCCGCCCGGCCCGCGCGTATCGGTGCCGGCGAAGCGTACATAGACTAATCCGCTCTGCGGGATGAAGAACTGCGGCTCTTTGCCGAACAGCAGCAGCCCGGCCACGGTGGGCTGGCCCCGCGGCGTGAGCGCGCCGACCGCCGTCAGCAACTCCTCTTCGGTCTGTCCCAGGTCACGGCCCATGCGGGACGCGCGGCGGCGCAGGTAGTCCTGGATCACCTCTTCATCCAGGTCGGCGCGGCTGGCGCCCGCGACCGTCTCCATCTCGAAGTCGCCGCTGGCCTTGGTGGCCGCCAGGTGGCTGATCTTGGCGCCATCCAGCGGCTCATTGCCCGCGTGCGTGCGCACGAGCACCCGGCCATCGGCCAATGAATGCAACTCGGTGCTGCGCGGCACGCTGATGGCGACCGCGATCCCGGTGCGATCCTCGAATTGCTCCCACTCAGTGATCACCAGCGGACGACATTGCGCCAGTGCAGTGCGCAGGATCCCTTCGGCTTCCTCCGGCTGCAGCGCGCCCGTGACCTGGCCTTGGGCGTCCACGCCGAGCAGGACCGTTCCCCCGTCGGCATTCGCGAACGCGACGAGCGTCTCGGCCAGCCGATCGGGCGAAAGCGCGGTCAGCACCTCGAGTTGGAGGCCGATGCCGCGGCGGAGGATG
>CAZYHE010000208.1:380-7663 GCA_964647225.1 uncultured Anaerolineales bacterium | reverse complement strand
AAGCCCTGACCGTCTCGTTGATGCGGTGGATGCTCATCAGCACGGTCGTCTTCGGGCTGAGCGGGATCATGATGGCCGCGCTCAACAGCTTCCAGCATTTCCTGCTGCCGGCCCTGGACCCCGTGCTCTATAATCTCAGCATCATCGCCGGCGCTTGGTTCCTGACCCCGACCATCGGCGTCTACGGTCTGGTGATCGGCGTGGTGGCCGGCGCATTCCTGCATCTGGACAGCCAGATCATCGGCCTGTGGTGGTATCGGGCGCGCTACCGGGCGACGTTCGGCCTGGCCGATCCGCCGGTGCGCGAGGTGGGGCGGCTGATGGGGCCGCGCGTGCTCGGCCTGGCCGCGGTGCAGCTCAACTTTTGGGTGAACACACTGCTCGCTTCCGGGCTGGCCGCGGGCAGCCTGTCGGCGCTCAACTACGCCTGGCTGCTCATGCTCCTGCCCGAAGGGATCGTAGCGCAGGCGGTCGCCACGGCCGCGTTCCCCACCTTCGCGGCGCTGGAGGCGCGCGGCCAACTCATCGAGTTGCGCAAGGTCGTCAGCCAGACGCTGCGCGGGGTGCTCTTCCTGGCGATCCCGGCCGCGGCCGGCCTCTTCGCCTGGCGCGTCCCGCTGATCCGCCTGCTCCTGGAGCGGGGCGAGTTCACCGCGACTTCGACTCAACTCACGGCCGCGGCCCTGGCCTTCTATGCCTTTGGGCTGATCGGCCACTCGGTCGTGGAGATCGCCGCGCGGGCGTTTTATGCGCTGCACGACACCCGCACACCGGTGATCGTGACGTTCGGGGGCGTCGTCCTGAACGTGGCGCTCAGCCTGGCGCTGCTCCCGTCGCTGAGCTACACCGGCCTGGCCCTGGCGAACACGCTGGCGATCCTGGTCGAGATGGCGGTCCTGCTCTGGCTGTTGGCCCGGCGGCTGGGTGGGCTGGAATGGCCGCAGCTCAGCGCCACGGCGATCCGCGCGGCGCTGGCCGCCGCCGCCATGATGGCGCTTTTGCTCTGGCTGGCGCGCTTCCAGGAAGGCCAGCCGCCGCTCATTTTCGGCGCGGCCGGCCTGGCGCTTGGCGGGATCATCTATCTCGCCGTGGCGGTCGCCCTGCGCATGCCCGAAGTGCAGATCGTGCGCCGGCTGGTCAGGCGCTGATCGGACGTGCCAGGCACTTACGAAGTGCCTGGCACGTGGCGCTATGATTTCGACCACCACACGAACCGCCACGGCCGCTCGCGCGCGCTTGCATCTCCGCGCACGCCGATCCGCGGGGTTGTCACGATCTGGCCGTCGGCCACGACTTCCCCGGCCTCGATGAAAAGCGCCGCGCTCGCCGTCAGGTCCAGCCCGTTCTGGTCGCGTGTGATCGCCAACGCCCGGCACAACTTGCCCGGCCCGTCGGCCAGACGCCGGTCGGGGACTTCGCCGCGCTGGCCGCGCATGAGCGCCAGCCCCTCCGCCGGCGCGATGGCGCGGATCAGCACCGCGCCCGGCTGGCCGTCGGCCTCGGTGACGGCGTTCAGGCAGAAGTACATCCCGTAGATGAAGTAGACATACGCGTGGCCGGCCGGCCCGAACATGATTGCGCTGCGCGGGGTGCGCCGGAACGCGTGCGAAGCCTGGTCATCCGGCCCGCCGTAGGCTTCGGTCTCGACGATCAGGCCGCTCAGCCGTTGGCCGTCGCGCACGCGCACCAGCCGTTGGCCCAGCAGGGCGCGGGCCACGGCGGGCGTCTCACGATCAAAGAAGGCGCGCGGCAGCGGCGTCATGCGTCAATTCAACTGGCGGAAGATCGCGACGACCTTGCCCTGGATCTCCAGTTGATCGGCCGGGACCGGGATCGGCTGATACGCGGGGTTGGCCGGCTGCAAACGCACGGTGTCCCCTTCCGGGTAGTAGTATTTCAGCGTGGTTTCTTCACGATCCTTGATCCAGGCGACGACCATGTCGCGCGGTTGCGCCGTGGTCTGATGATGGATGATCACCCAGTCGCCGTCGGACACCAGGGCGTCAATCATCGAATCCCCTTTGACCTGGAGCGCGTAGAGATCATCACCGGCTGGCGCCAGGTCGTCGGTCAGGGTCAACACGTCGTCGCTGAAGGGGTTTTCCTGCTGGCCGGCCGCCGGGATCGGCGCGCCCGCCGAGATCAGGCCCAGCTTGGGGATGGTGCGCAGCATGGGGGGCAGGCCGCGCGACCGGCCCGGCGCCGCATCCTCCTTCAAGCGCAACCCGCGCGAAATCTCCTCGCTGCGCTCCAGCTTGCCCTTCTCCTCCAGCCGTTCCAGGTTGTACTTCACGACCGAGGTCGAGGTGATGCCCACCGCCTTGCCGATCTCCCGGATCGTGGGCGGAAAGCCGTGCTCGTCACCGTACTGGCGGATGAAGGCGAGGATGCGTTCCTGGCGCTCCGATAAGTTCATGAGTTCCTCCTGGGTCGTTGCTGTCTGGGACTCGAAAATCTGTTCGGGTGTATTATAGCGAACATCCGTTCGTTTGTCAAGAGGATATCGCAAGTTTTCCCAATCATTTTTCCGAAAGGACGTTTATCCCAAGTGATTGTGGGAGAATAAGGTCATGGGCATTTCGTGCGAACTTCTGCGCTTTGTGCTACACTTCAGGCAATCTGCCGTACCGAGGCATCCTACCGATGACTGAACCGCAAACCATGAAATTCGTATCGTGCGTCGCCGGCCCCGAAGCGGGGCAAGCGCCTGCCTATTGGTTCATCTTCCAGGGCGACAAGCTGCTCGTGCAGCCGGCCGGCCACCGGGCGCACGTACCACTGACGTCCGACATCAGTCTGTTGGGCCTGGCGCTCACGCGGCGCGTCTACCTGGGCTATCTGCAGGGGGCCGATGCCGCGCCGACCCCGTGCTACGCCGCGGAGATCGCCGGGGATGCGATCGTGCCCGAAGGCCTGGCCGCCGATGGCCTGCGCCAGCTCTACGGACAGCTCGACGAGACGCAGTTCAGCCTGGCGGGCCGCGCGATCCAGATCGTCGCCTGGGATCGGACGCACCAGTTCTGCGGCCAGTGCGGCGGGCCGACCGAGACTATCGCCACCGAGCGCGCCAAGCTCTGCCCGCGCTGTGGGCTGACCAGCTATCCCCGGCTCTCGCCCGCGATCATCATCGCGGTGGTGCGCTCGACCGCCGATGGGCCGCGCTTGCTGCTGGCCCGCAATCACCGTTTCCCCGCGGGACGTTACAGCGTGGTTGCCGGGTTCGTGGAACCGGGCGAGACGCTGGAGGAGTGCGCCAGCCGGGAGGTCGGGGAAGAGGTCGGCATCCAGATTAAAAACGTGCGTTACTTCGGGAGCCAACCGTGGCCCTTCCCGAATTCGCTGATGATCGGGTTCACCGCCGAGTATGCGGGCGGCGAGTTCGACCTGGAAGCGTCCGAGATCGCGGAGGCCGGCTGGTTCGCGGCGGACGCGTTGCCCGGCCTGCCCCTCAAGATGAGCATCGCCCGCCGGCTGATTGACTGGTTTGCCGAAGGGGACGCTGCCGCGTAACGATCTTTGCCTCGCGGCGCGGACTATGCTAGAATGGGCTGATCTTTCTCATATGGAGGCACACCTGGACGATTCACAACTCGCTCACTTGATCGTAGAAAAACTGGAGGCCCACCAGGCTGTGGGTATCACCCTGTTGGATGTACGCGAGCTGACCTCGATCGCGGACTATTTCGTCATCTGCGCCGCGGATTCCGATCGGCAAGCGCGGACGCTTCAGGAGATCCTGGAAGTGGAGTTGAAGCAGGAGCACAAGACCCGGCCCCTCTCGACGGAGGGCGAGGCTGCTTCCGGTTGGATCCTGCTCGACTACAATTCGGTGGTGGTACACATCTTTTCTAAGCCCGCACGCGCGTTCTACCGGCTGGAGGAGCTGTGGAAAGCCGCGCCGGTGGTGTTGAAGATCCAATGACGCGTGCGTTGCGCGAACGTAGGTAGACTCCTGGCTTCGTCGCAGAAACCGGGAGTTTTTGCTTTACCGGATTCCGAATACGGGGTCCGGTTCGAGAACAAACTGGGAAGGGAGATCTCATGGAAGGCAAAGAACTGGAACAGACGCTCGTGCTGATCAAGCCCGATGCGTTGAAGAACTCATTGACCGGATACGTACTCTCTTTGCTGTCCGAGTTCCACAGTGGATTGCGTTTTGCCGGCGCCAAGATCGTCCACGTCAGCAAGATGCTGGCCGAAGAACACTACCTTGAACACCGCGGCAAACCATTCTATCCGCCGCTCCTCGAATACCTGATGGGGCACGCGCATTACCCGAATGAACCACAGAAGCGCAGAGTGATCGCGTTGGTCTATCAAGGCCCGGACGCGGTGCAAAAGATACGTGATCTCGTGGGGCCGACCAATCCGCTGGTCGCCAGAGAGAAAAAGCCGGGCTGCATCCGCGCCCTGGGCACCCTGGTTCCCGTCAAGGACGCCGCCGGAAACTCGATCAGTGAGCGGATGGACAACTTGATTCATGCTTCAGCTACGCCGGCTGAAGCGGAACGGGAGATCAAGCTGTGGTTCAAGCCCAATGATATCCCGCCACTCATGCGCGCCTATCCCGCCGATGTGTGTGATCTCCTGCTCTACTTCCAGGATGGCGTCCTCTACCCGACCTATGCGCCGGGCCGTATCTGCCTGCTGGCGCCCGGTGATATCGCCTGGGCTTCGGACCTGGCGACATTGCGCCTGTTGCGCGCCGGCCAGCCGGCGCCTTGCTCCGTCGAAGCGGTCGCGGCCAAGTATCTGATCAATGAGGAACGCGGGGAGAGTTAACGCTTCTCACCCCAGGCCATGGGTCCGGCAGACGGCGCGTACCACCTCTTCTGCCGATCGTTCCGGCCAGGGGTTTGCGCCAAACGGATCGGGATCGGGCGCGGGGTCGCCGAGCAGAGCGCGACAGAGATCGGCGACCCCACGCGCGAGGACGGCCAGATTGTAGCCGCCCTCCAGCACGGCGACCACCCGCCCCGCACAGAACCGGTCGGCCAGGCCGAGCACCGTCTGCGCCAGGGCCCAATAGCCGGCCAGCGACAGGCGCAGCCCGGCCAACGGGTCGTCCCAGTGCGCGTCGAACCCCGCAGAGACCAGGATCAGCTCCGGCTGGAAACGCTCGGCCAGCGGTTCCAGGATCTCTGCATAGACGTGACCGAAGCCGCCGTCCCCAACCCCGGCCGGGAGCGGCACGTTCACCGTGTAGCCCCGGCCAGCCCCGGCCCCCATCTCCTGGACGCCGCCCGTCCCCGGATAATACGGATACTGATGGGTGGAGAAGAACAATACCTCGGCCATGTCGTAAAAGATGTCCTGGGTCCCGTTGCCGTGATGCACATCCCAATCCACGATCAGGATGCGCTTCACGGCGGTTTCGTTCAGGATGGCCTGCGCCGCGACCGCCACATTGTTGAGCAGGCAGAAGCCCATGCCGCCCTGCCGCACCGCGTGATGGCCCGGCGGCCGCACCAGCGCGATGCCGTTGGTCGCGCGGCCCGCCAGCACCGCGCGCGCCAGCTCGGCGACGCCGCCCGCGGCCAGCTCGGCCGCGGCGAAGCTGCGCGGCCGCACATAGGTGTCGCCATCGAGCTGGCCGCCGCCCCGCTGCGCATAGGCTGCCAACTCCCGCACATAGGCCGGATCATGCACGCGCGCCAGCAAATCGAGGCCGGCGGGCCGCGGGGGGATGTGCGTCATCCGGCGTAGCAATCCGGTGCGCGTCAGCTCGGCCATGATCCGCTCCAGCCGCGCCCGGTTCTCCGGGTGGCCGGGCAGATGGTGCTCGTCGAAGAGTGGGTCGTAGGTGTAGGCGGTCACGCGTTCACGGTTGGACACAGCAGGCCTCCGGCGCCGGAATAGAAAAGGGCGACGCGTATGTTACGCGCCGCCCTTCATTTACTGCCGATCCGCGAAATTGTCAAGCGGCTGAGACCTGCCCAGGCAGGCGCCAGCGTTCAGCCCTCGAAGTTATTTCGCGTCCGCGACGTTGATCCCATACTCGGCCGGCGCCTTGCTGCGCAGCAGCGCCCACACCATCGCGCCCAAGCAAACCAGGATCAATATCCAGCCGATGACACCGATGTCGGTCTGCGCGACCACGATCGGGGCGATGATCAGGCTGATCAGGTTCATGACCTTGATCAACGGGTTCAGCGCGGGGCCGGCGGTGTCCTTCAGCGGATCGCCGACGGTATCACCCACGATGCTCGCCTTGTGCGCATCCGAACCCTTGCCGCCATGATGGCCTTCTTCGACCAGCTTCTTGGCGTTGTCCCACGCGCCGCCGGCGTTCGACATGAAGACCGCCAGCAATTGGCCGGAGAGGATGACGCCCGCCAGGAAGCCGCCTAGCGCCTCAGCCTTCAGCAGGAAGCCGACGACGATGGGGATCAGGACGACCAGGATGCCGACGGGCAGCAGTTCGCGCTGCGCCGCTTCGGTGGAGATGGCGACGGCCTGCTTGTAATCGGGCGGCACCGTACCTTCGCGCACGCCCGGCACGTCGAATTGCTTGCGGACGACCGACACCATGCCGTTGGCCGCGCGGGCCACAGCCTTCACCAGCAGCGCGCCGAACAAGAGCGGCACGGCGCCGCCGATCAACAGCCCGATGAACACGCTCGGGTTGGCGACGTTGATGCCTCGGATGACTTTATCGGCCGCTAACGTGCCGGCCCTGACCATTTCTTCCTGCACCAAACCGATATCCGTGATGAAGGAGCCAAAGAGCGCCACGGCCGCGATGACGGCCGAGGCGATGGCCACGCCCTTGGTGATGGCCTTGGTCGTGTTGCCCACGGCATCCAGGTCGGTCATGATCTTGCGGGCGCTGGCGGGCATCTTGGCCATTTCGCCGATGCCGTTGGCGTTGTCCGAGATCGGGCCGAAGGCGTCCATGGAGACCAGGTTGCCGGCGTGCGTCAGCCAGCCGATACCGATCAGCGCGACGCCGTAGATGATGTACTGCGCGCCCAAACTGCCATAGACGATCACCGAGACCATGATGGCCGCGGCGATGGTCAGCGCCGACCAGGTGCTCGACTCGTAGCCCTCGGCCAGACCGCTGAGGATCGTGGTGGCGGGGCCAAAGCGGGTGCTCTTGGCGATTTCCTGCACCGGCGCCTTGTCGGTCGCGGTGAAGTAGGCGGTCAGACGGTTGACGAGGACGTTGAAAACCACGCCCGTCGAGACCATGACGGCGGGTTGCCACCAGTTGACGAGTTCGGCCACGCGGATATAGACGAAGGCCAGCAGGAACGACAGGGTGATCGTGATGACAGAGG
>CAZYHE010000208.1:0-370 GCA_964647225.1 uncultured Anaerolineales bacterium | reverse complement strand
ACGTAGTCGGGCTGGCGCCACCCCCTGCCCCACCCCGTCGAGACCAGGATGGCCGGCTGCCACCAATTGATGGGTTCGGCCACGCGGATGTAGACGAAGGCCAACAGGATGGAAAAGCTGATCGTGATGACCGAGGAGACCTCGTAGGCGATCTCCATGGCGTGCCAGGCGTTGCCCTTGGCGACCGTGCGCTCCCAGACCGGCACGGAGAAGGTGCCGATGATCGAGCTGATGACGCCGATGGCGCGCACCAGGAGCGGGAAGACGATCCAATGCACATCCCCGGTGAGGCGCATCAGCGCCAGGCCCAGGATCAGCGCGGAGACGATGGTGACTTCGTAGGATTCGAAGATGTCGGCGGCCATACCGG
>CAZYHE010000207.1:0-7680 GCA_964647225.1 uncultured Anaerolineales bacterium | reverse complement strand
TCCGACTTCTGTATGGGCGTGGCACACGCATGACCCGCGCCGCAGATTTGACATCCCATCAGAACCGGTTATAACGTCGCCATCTTTGTGAGAGAGAAGTTGCGGTGAATCAGTTGCTCGTCCTGAAGTCCCCCCAGCGGGACGGCATATCAGTTCACGAGCCGGCGGCGGGAGGCGGGGATCAGGCTGTCTTTGCGGCCAATCGGATGCCCGGCTATAATGTGCCTCGTCTGTCTGCTTCTGCTGCTGAGGCGCGATCATGCGATGCTGGATTTTCAACAAGCGGCGTTGGCCGCGGAGTGACGTGATGCACAGTGATCCAAATTCCAACGCGCCGGGCAACCCGGCTGCCCGGCCCCCCGTCATCCTGACCTCGGAGCCAGGCTCGTTTGCGCACAACACGCTGAAAGTGCGCGTGCCGGCGATCCTGCGCGAGACAATGGGGGGAACCGACTTCCCGCCGGATATTGTGGCGGGCCTGGAAGCGTTGCACGCCGAACTCGTGGGCGGGACGATCCGCGGCCTGCGCGAGGATGCGGCCGATGTCGCTTTCTGGAACACCGTTTCTGCGCCCTGCATCGGCCGCTCCTGGCTCGATGTGCCCTGGTTTTGGGCCGAGGCGTACTTCTATCGCCGCGTCCTGGAGGCCACGCGCTACTTCCAGCCCGGCCCGTGGCAGGGGTACGACCCGTATCTGCCGAAGAAGCGGACCGAGTGGGCCCCCGATGCCGCGCCGCGTACGGTCGAGCGGCTGCTGAGCGGCCTCGTGCCCGATCTCGCCGGCCGTTTCGAGCAGCTTTTTCACGCCAGCCTGTGGGGCAACCGCACCGACCTGAGCTACATGGTCGCCGCGCACCTGGGTGGGATGGCCGACGCCGCGGCCGAGCGGGCGAACCTGCTGGCCGATGACACGCCCGGCGTCTGGCAGGCGCTCGCTGACCGGTCGGCCCCGCGGATCGTCATCATCTGCGACAACACCGGCGCCGAGCTGCTGGCCGACCTGGCCCTGGCCGACTTCCTTCTGGAATCGCGGCTGGCCGGCGAGGTCGTCCTGCACCTCAAGCCGCAGCCGTTCTTCGTCTCCGATGCGATGCCGCAGGATGTGCGGGATGGCCTGGCTGCGCTGCCGGCCGGTGGCCCCCATGCCGCGGCGCTGGCGGAGCGGCTGAATGATGCGTTGGCTGCCGGTCGGCTGCGTCTGGCGACGCACTGG
This sequence comes from uncultured Anaerolineales bacterium, assembly GCA_964647225.1. Lineage (GTDB taxonomy): Bacteria > Chloroflexota > Anaerolineae > CG2-30-64-16 > CG2-30-64-16 > CAZYHE01. The sequence goes on along the minus strand of CAZYHE010000207.1, from coordinate 6,467 downwards.
GCTTATGCCACCAGCCTCTTTTATTTCGAGCTGCCCGACGATCTGCGGGCGGATCTGGCGGGGGCGGGTCTGGTGGTGGTCAAGGGGGATGCCAACTATCGCCGGCTCCTCGGCGACGCGCATTGGCCGCCGGCCACGCCGTTTGCACAGGCGGTGGGCGATTTCCCCGCGCCGCTGGTTGCGCTGCGCACGCTGAAAGGGGAGATCATCGTCGGGCTGGCATCCGGCCAGGCGGAGCGTCTGGCGGCGGAAGATCCGGCCTGGCTCGTCAATGGCCGCCGCGGGGTGATCCAGGCGCGGGTTTGATGGGTGTCGGGGCGGGTTTCTCCGCGCCAATCGGAAACTTGCCGTCGCGGTCGTACTGCCATCCGCGGCGGACTTGCGTCAACAGCGCGAAACCCGCCCCTACTTTGAATGCGCCCATTTGATGGAGGGAATCCATGAACACCAACTGGTCGGGCAGACGCGCACTAGGCGTGGCCCTGGCGGTCACGGCGGTGGCTTTTGCCGCGGGGATGGTTGCCTTGTTCCTGGCGTGGGGCTTCCTGCGCCTGCTGGGCGACACCTCCGATGTGTGGGCCATGATCGAGGCGGTGGCGACGGCGCTGGCGGCCGCGACGGTCTTCGGCGCGGGCGTCTTCGCCTATCTGGAGTTGGCCGAGCAAAGCAAGGGGCGCTACATCACCGTCGCCGACCGGCTGTTCGACGAGCTGAATGAGCCGGAAAACGTCCGGGCGCGGCGGTGGGTCTTCCAACACCTGCCCCCCGACCCGGCCGTGGGCCTGGCGCAGATGCGCGAAGAGGAGCTCGACCGGGTCAAGCGCGTGCTGAACTCGCTGGATCGCGTGGCGTTCCTCACCCAGGCGGGCTGGATCCCCGATGACTTGATCCTCCCGTGGATGAATGCGATGGTCGTCAAGGTCTGGGTCAAGCTCCAGCCGTATGTGGACTACGAGGCCGCGCGGCGCAACGAGCCGGACTACTATCGCCAGGTGCGGCGGCTGGCCGAGCGGTGCGTGGCGTGGCGCAAGGCCCATCTCCCCGACGCGCGGACTACCTGGGTAGATCACGCGCTGTAATCTGCCCGATCATCCCCAACGTCAGCATGAAAACGAACGCCAGGTCGGTCAGCCGGAAGCCGGTGTCCACCAGGCCGTGCATCGCGAAGCTGACCATGCTGGCGAGGAGGCCCAGGGTCAGGGCTTGCAGTTCGCGCGCCTCGTGCAGCCGGCGGTAGGCCCTCAGCCCGGCGCGGAAGAAGGCGGCCAGCACGAACGCCAGCGCGGCGACTCCGACCAGCCCCATGCTCGTCCAGGTGTCCAGCAGCAGGTTGTGTGGGTGGAAGACCACCGGCTCGTGCCCGGCCTCCCGGAGCATGTGGCGCGGATAATGCCGCATGAAATTCCCCAACCCCACGCCGAGGATCGGATTCGCTGCGATCATGCGCGCCGTGCCCTCCCACAGCAGCAGGCGATGGTAGTTCGTGCCGCTCTCTAATGTCAGCAGCGAGGCGATGCGCGGAGTGCGCAAGATCGGCGCGAGGGCCAGCAGCGCAACGATCAGCGCGCCGGCCGCCGCGATCCGCGCTCGGCGGCCGCGCATCACGCCGATGAAGATCAGCGCGGCCGGCAGCCCCAGCAGCCACGCGCCGCGGGAGTAGGTCAGATAGAGGCACAAGAGGATGGGGAGCAGCGCAACCGCGTGATAGACCCGCCGCCCGCGCGTCGCGCCGAACGCGGCCAGGCAAAAGGAGATCGGCGCGACCCGGCCCAAGAAGAGGCTCACATGGTTGGGCGAGTCGTAGATGCTCAGGATGCGCCGCACGCCCTGCACGGACTCGACATAATCCGTGAAAAAGTATTGATAGAGGCCGACAACCGCCACGATCAACGCGCCGGCGGTCAACGCGTCGGCCAGGGCGCCGATAGGTGCGCCGAATGAATTCGGCGGCTGATATGCCAAACCCGTTTCAACGGGTTCCGCGGCGCCCCCCGTATCAACCCGTTTCAACGGGTTTTCCGTATCAGGCGTCGGTTTCAACCGATGACCGGTGGGCCGGATGGGCAGGGCGGGCAGGCCGCGCACCATCACATACACCAACACCGGCTCGATGATCAGGATGCGCAGCTCCCACTGCGCCGCGCCCTGGTCTTCGGCGATGACGGGCGAGACGAAAGCGACCGCGACGAACAGCAGCACGCCCCAGTCCAGCGCGTGGAGGCGGCGAATGGGCAAATGGCCGGAACGGCGGGCCACGCTGTCTGCAAGTCGGTGGATGGCGTGCGCGGCCCAGGCGAGGAAGCAGACGACCGTCAGGATCTCCGGCGGCGAGTAGATATCCGCGCCGAGGTGTTTGTAGGTGAACGCGAACGGGATCGCGAGGACGATCAGCCGCAGCCCGAGATCGAGGCGCAGGTAGAAGAGGACGCCGAGGAGGAGCGCCGCCCCAACCCAGATCACCGGCGTCTGCGCGACAGCGAAGGCGGCCAGCGGGAGGGCCAGGACGGCGCATTGTCGCCACGCGCCCGGCGCGGCCGCCCCGCGATAGGTCTCCGCGAGGCGGCGGGCAGTGGATGACAGCGAATCGAGGCGCGGCCGCGCATTCGCTGTCATCGGCGCTCACGCGTACGAATCGTACAGCGAGCGCGCCTGCAAGGCCGCGCGCGCTTCCCGCAGCCCCCAACCGTCGGGCAGCGGGCAGGTGATCGTCGTGACCCGGCCGGCGGGCACATCGAAGTAGTTGTCGCTGAACACCGTGTCGGTGCCGGCCAACTCCAGCTCGACAAAGCGCGCCAGCGAGCTTGCGGTCAGCTCGATGATAAGTTGGCGGCCCTTGCGGCTGACCTCGGCGGTCAGGCCGGAATCAACCAACGCCAGGTGCTTGTTCGGCACGAAGGTCGCGATGTTGCGGGCGATCAGCCGGTCGCCCTGCCACAACTCGCAGACGAAGATCATGTCGCGGCGGTTGCCGCCCAACATGCCGGGGAATTTGTCGGCCACGATCGCTTCGCCGAAGTCCAGCGTCTTGATTTCCCTGGCTGCCAGCGCCGCGACGCTCACCGCCTCTTCTCCAGAGGCCACCGCCTCGCCGGCGAGCATCTCCAGCGACCAGCGCGCCACCCCCGTCCAGGCTTCGGTCGTGTCGTTCGTCACCCAGATGCCCATGCGCGGGCCGTCATCGAGGATCGAGAGGAGCACCGGCGCGTAGAAGCGCTTCGCCATGTAGTGCAGCGCCTTCCAGCGGCCGAAGTAATCCAGGCTCGACCAGGACGCGACCGGCCAGCAATCGTTGAGCTGCCAATACAGTGTGCCCGCCACGCGCTGCGGGAAGCGCCGCCAATGCTCCACACCGTAGCGGATCCCTTCGGCCTGCAGCACCATGCTGAGGTAGACCAGCGACGAGAAATCCTTGGCCGAGCGGAAGGTGTCGGTCATCTGGCCGATCATCAGGCCGTTGCCGCTGGCGTTGCGCTGATGATGCTCCATGATGTAGGAGGTCATGTTCCAGTCGGCCGGCTCGGCGTAGGTCGCAATCGTCTTCAGCGGCGGGAGCGCCTGGAAGCCGAACTCGCTCTGGAAGCGCGGGTAGGTGGTGCGGTAGGCGGTGAACGGCTTGCGGCCGTGCCACACCTCCCAGTAGTGGCTGTCCCCCTGCTCCTCGCCATTGACATTCACGAACGGCGTCTCGGAGGAGGGCGAGCTGGGCCAATATGCGTGATCTGGGTCTTCGGCAGCGACCCAGGCCGGCAACGTGTGATGGAAGAACGCGTCGTACGCGTCGCGCAATTGCCGCCAGTCGGGCAGCAGCCGGCGATTCTTCACCTGGCGGTTAAGGCCGGCCAGCGCGGGGATCTTCTCGATGTAGGGCGCAAGTTCATCTTCCCAATCCTGCTTGGCCCAGCCCCAGCTTTCCCAGCCCCACTCCATCTCGTTGTTGCCGCACCAGAGCGCCAGGCACGCCCGGTGGCGCAGCCGGCGGATGTTCTGGGTCGCCTCGATGCGGATATTTTCGACGAAGGCCGGGTCATCCAGCGGGTAGATGCTGCACGAGAAGATGAACTCCTGCCACACCAGGACGCCGTAGCGGTCGCACAGATCGTAGAAGCGCTCCTCCTCGTAGAGGCCGCCGCCCCACACGCGCAGCATGTTCTGGTGCGACTCAGCCGCCGAGCGGATCAGCCCCTCCAGCGCCGCGTCGCTCAGGCGGGTCGGGAAGGAGTCGGCCGGGATCCAGTTCGCACCCTTGGCGAAGATCGGCACGCCGTTGACGACGAACTGCCACGACTTGCCCCATTCGTCGGGCTGCTGGCGCAGCTCGATCGAGCGCAGGCCGATGGTGTATGCGGCGGCGGCGAGAACTGAGGCGCTCTGGCCGGCGCCCGGAACTGCGGGGCGTGCTATCTCTGACCGAGCCAGCTCCACCTCAATCTTGTACATCGGCTGTTCGCCGTAGCCGTTCGGCCACCAGAGTTGCGGCCCGCGGATCGGGAAGTCGGCCGAGACTTTTGAGGTTTTCGAAACCTCAAAGGTCTTTTCGGTCACCAGCCCCTTCGGCGACGTGATCCGTGCGACGAGCGTCAGCGGCGCGTTGCCCCACCGCTCGATTTCGGCCTCGACCTTGACCTTGACCTTGCCGTCGCTGTGGATTTGGCGCACATGCACATCGGCCAGCCGGGCGACGCTGCACCCCGCCAGCCGGATCTCCTTCCAGATGCCGATGGGCGGGAGCTGCGGGCCCCAGTCCCAACCGAAGTGGCAGGGCGCCTTGCGCAGATGCGGCCCGCCCGCGATGGCCTGGCTCACGCCATTGAGCGGCCGCGTGGCGTCATGCGCCCGCGCGAAAGTCGCCGGCCCGCCGAAGGTGATCGCCAGCTCGTTCTCGCCGGGATGGAGCAGCGGCTTGACCTCCCACTCGTACTGGCGGAACATATTGTCGGTCTTGCCCAGCAGATGGCCGTTGAGGCGCACCTCGGCCAGGGTGTCCAGCCCGTCGCACACCAGGAAGACCTTCGCTTCGGCCAGCAGCGCCGCGTCCGCGTTGAACGTGCGGCGATATTCCCAGTCGCGCTCGGCGATCCACTGGACACGCTTCTCGTTGTCGGCCACGAACGGGTCGGGGATGCGGCCGAGGGCCAGCAGGTCGGTGTGGACGCCGCCGGGAACCTGGCCCGGCAGCCAGTCATCGGTTCCGGCCTGGCGGAATTGCCAGGGGCCGGTCAGGGGTTGGGTGTACATATGTTCAGATATCCTTTCGATCAGATCGTAGTGGTCGAGATTGTTTAGCAGGTCAGACTGGCCAGGAACTCAACAAACGGCCGAAAGCACTGCGGGCACCGATCGGCGATCTCCTGGTATTGGCAAGCGCCCAAGATGATCGGGGCATCCACCGTGTCGCGATACCGTTTGCCGCGCTCAGTGAAAAGGCTTTCAACGATTCGTTTGGGCGGATTCTCCTGGTTTTGGTCCTCCACGGGGATTCGCCAGGTGACCGCGATGGATTTGACGCCTAAGCGGTGCGCCAACTCGCGCTGTGCGGCCAGGAGCAGCGCCTCAAGGTCGTGTTTGAAGCAGAATACCTTGAAGCGTTCTTGTATCCGCACGTCGTCCGCCAAGCCCCTGGCCAACAACGCCATCTCGAAGTTGCGCTGGATGCCCACGGTCAATTCAGCGACAGTCTGGTGGGGGAAAGCTTTGTTGCCGGGATACAGATCGGGTAACGCCACAACGATCGCGGCCGGATCGTTGGCCAGGATGCTGGCCGCTTTTTGGGGGATCTTGGTCAGCACCGATGTTTTGCGATCGCCCGCGGGCGTTTCGAAGAAGTCAATGGCGACGCCGGCCTGCCGTTGCTGCTCGATCAGCGGGTGCAACAACGCCTCCATCGCCGCTTTATCGGAAGGCCCCTCAACATAAACGCAGACTTTCATGCCAGTCGCTCCAGTTCATCACTGCGATGTAGCCGTTCGACCTCGTCAGCGCCGAAATCAGCCAACATGTCGCGCAGGATGCCTGAGCCGTGAGGCTTCAGGAACTTCGCTTCGCCGTTCTCCTTGCGCAGCACCGCGATCTGCGACAGATCAAACTGGGTCAGGAAGTACGACGAATGGGTCGCGATCAGGAGTTGGGTTCGCTCACTGGCTTTTTCCAACAGACCGGCCAGGATGGGCAACGTGCGTGGATGCACGCCCTGATCCGGCTCGTCAATACAGATCAGCGAAGGCGGATTGGGTTGCAGACAGAGGACCATCCAACAGATCAAGCGCAGGATGCCATCCGATAGATCCGCCAGGCTAAGCTCACGTTCGACCCCCTGCTCGTGCCAGAAGGCCATCACTTCGCCAGGCCCGCCGCGCGCTTTCACCGTCAGTCCCACGAAACCGGGTACCGCCGCCCGTAAATGCTGCTGGAGCTCATCGAAGATGGGCTGATGCTCGGTCAGCAGGTAGTGCAAGACCGCAGCCAGATTG
>CAZYHE010000206.1:0-7712 GCA_964647225.1 uncultured Anaerolineales bacterium | reverse complement strand
GCTGCGAGAGAACGACTTCGAGGGCAACCTGGCCGCGGCAAGCGGCGAAGGGCATGGGGGCGGCCTGTGTGTCTGGAGCGAGCCGCGGAACTCGGACACCACGGTGGACGCCAACCTCTTTACGGACAACCGGGCCGTTGCGGAACAGGGTGGCCCTGGACCATCGGATGGCGGGGCAGGTTATTTCGACTCCTTTGGCCTGACCTTCACCAATAATGTGGTGGCCGGCAACCGCGCCGATCTGGGCGGCGGGCTGTATCTGCCCTTCGCCCAGGATGGGGTGCTGACGAACAACACTCTGGTGGGCAACAGCGATGCCGCCATCGTGGTTGACCAGTACAACCTGACCCCGATCACCATCACCAACAATATCGTCGTAAGCCACACCGTTGGTATCAGCGTGACCGAGGGGGCCACCGCGACAGTGAGCTTTACCCTGTGGCACGCCAATGGCGCCGACATCGGCGGCAGTGGCCTCGTCACTCAGACGAACCCGGTGACCGGCGCCCCGGCCTTTGTCGACGCGGCCGCGGATGACTACCATCTCACCCTCGCGTCGGCGGCGCGGGATGCCGGCGATCCGGCCGGCGTGCCCCCTGCGCCGGAGCATGACGCTGACAACGTGCCCCGGCCCCAGGGGCCGCGTGTGGACATCGGCGCGTACGAATGGAAGGGGCGCTGGCTGCATCTGCCGATGGTCTTCAGGTCAGTCGCCCCGCGCGTCGGCTGGGCCATCGGTTGGGACGAGAACTTCGCGGCGGCCATCGCGCATACGGCCGACGGCGGCCAGACCTGGCAGGCGCAGGGCGATTTGTCGGCCTGGACGGGCGTGCAGGGCACTGACATCAGTGAAGAGCGTGAAGGGCCTCAGCCGCCGTGAAGCCTGGGCCGCCTCACTGACGGGCACGATTCTACACACCATCGATGGCGGCGACACCTGGAATGTCGTGCCCCATCCCACGACACCCATCACTGCGGTCAATCGGATGGACGCGATGGGCCCGAACGTCTGGGTCGCCGACGCGTCTGCCGGGGGTGCGCTCGTCTACTCGCCAGACGCCGGTCAAACGTGGCAGGCGATCGGTTTGCCGGGCGACAGTCCGCTGACCGTTCATGCCTTCAGCCCGCAGGGCGTTTGGGCTTCCGGCAGCGATATCGATCTGAATCCGACCTTCTACCGGACGGTGGACGGGGGGCTGAGCTGGGTCAAGATCAGCCAACTGGGTGCGCTCGATCACCTGGACGATGTCTGCGCTGCCAGTCCGAACGACGCCTGGGGCGTGCAGAACGGCGATGGCCTCAGCGGTCGCATCTGGCTCGCGCACGTGGCTGCTGATGGGACAGCGGACGCGCAAGGATTCGCCCCGCCCGAGCTGGCAGGCTACACGCCGGGCGGCGTCACCTGTACGGACGCAAGCGTGGCGTGGGTGGTCGCGCAGAAGGGTGTGTCAACCGCGCCGGACAAACCGCTGGGTATCATCCTGCACACGGTGGATGGCGAGCACTGGGTGCAGCAGTCCGCGCCCACGAACATCCGGTATTGGAAAGTGACCTTCGCCGGCGCGCGGCGGTAGGTTCCGGCAGGGGGCAATGGAGCGATGTGGAGGTGTAGCGCCGACCATACACGGTGACCGCGGCCGCAAAGGCCAGGAGCCTCGGCAGATTCCCAGATCAGCTTCAGGACAGATGAACAAATAGAAGGAGACCAGAAATGAAAATCAAGCTAAGAACACCGGTGACGTTGTTGGGCCTGGTCGTAGTGCTTTTTCTGACACTGTTCCTATCGGCGCAGGCCGTGAGCCCTGAGCCGGCCAGGGGGGCGGCGCCAGGGGCGCCGGCTGCCACCCCACCGCCCCTGGACTGCACCAAGCCGCTCCCGGGCAAGGTGACCAAGCTGCTCCAGGACGACGAGATCGTTGTCTTCGGGGCGGTGAACGCGCAGCCCGGCTGGGACGATTCGGGCACCATGCAACTCGACAAGCTGGAAAACGCCAGCGACGGGTCGATGAACCTCGTCTACGACTGGGATTGGGAGAAGGGACCATACGACCCCACCTATGACATCGTTTGGCCGGCGGTCACCACGGCCGACCTGGATGCCGATGGCAAGGACGAAGTGGTGGGCGCCGCCAAGTTCCAGGATCTCAATGGCACGCTGGTAACGCTTGGGTTCATGAACCCCGAGGTCAGCAACAGAGCCGATCTCGAGGTCCATGGTCTCCAGGGCTGGAATGTCCAGATGCAGGGGGCGGAGTTGAACCACTTCGACATCGCCGCCGGCAATCTGAAGCGCACGGCCAACGGCGCCGAACAAGCGGTCGTGGCCTTCCGGGCCAGCACCGGTGGCCTCCACGTGCTTCTGGCCGAGAAAAACCCTGGCGGAGCGGGACTCGACTTCTTCGGCGAGTGGTGGGGCACCATCCATGCCGAGGGCTACGTGGGGGATGTCTCTGTGGACACCGGCGACCTGGATGGCGATGGCTACGATGACGAAATCGTCCTGGCCTTTGTCGATGGCGACGGGGATCTCCAGGTGGTGGTCCTGGAGTGGAACGGGAGCTCGGGCCTCTATAGCTTGAACTACATCGGTTGGAACTATTGGACGGACAACAATCGGGCCGGCCTGAATCTGAACTACGCCGCAGGGATCGACGTGACGGTAGGTAATTTCGACGCGGACCTGGCGGACGAAATCGCGGTCGCCTTTCGGGACGGATCCTCTTCCCTGCAGGTGCTGCAGGCGGCGTATAACCCCAGCGCCAGCGGGCTGCAAGATCGCGTCACCAGCACGGGTTGGTGGCGCGACACCGGCCGGGGCCGCAATAATGTCGACATGATCTCCGTGGCCTCCGGAGACATCGACGGCGACGGGTACGACGAGATCATCCCCGCCTTTTCGAACTCACCGGGCAATCTCTCTTTCGTAACGCTGGACGCCGACTCCGGCACCCCCACGTTACGGGGCTCGTGGGAGAACGGCAGCGACAACCGTAACGGGATCAAATGGACGTCGGTGGCTGCGGGCGACATCGACAAAGACGCCAAGGCGGAGGTCGTCGTCTCCTTCAAGGATTCCAGCAGCCAGCTCCAGGTGATCTCGTTCGACGACAACCCGGACTGCCCGTGCGCGGATGATGGCGCCTCGGGCCTGACCCAGCGCGGCAAGTGGGCGGACCCCGGCGATGGCCGCGCGGCTGCCGGCATGACCTGGATTGCCCTGGGCGACCTGGACGGGGACAGCGTCTTCGCCGACTACACGGGGGTTTGCTCCCAGACGGCGGACGTGCGCATGACGGCGCTGGTGGGGCGGCCGCCGTTCTGGGCGGCGTGGAACCCGACCGGCAACGAAGTGGGCTACGGCAAATCGGCCGGCAGCGAAAGCGAAAGCGATCAGGAGGTGACCACCTCCTACGGCGCTTCCGCGACGGTTGATCTCGCGTTCTTAATAGAAGAGGTCGAGCTCGGTCCCTCGATCACCAAGGACTGGGAACGCTCGGTCACGTCGTCCACGGCCACCGGCACCGAGATCGAAACGCGCGACGGTTGGAACATGGACGACGATGGGTTCGTGCCCCTCAACAGCGTGACCTACTATAGCTACCAATATAAGCGCCGGGACAACGGTGCGCTGGCGCGCGTGGGGGTGCCGATGGACGCCCTCACCGATGCCAAGTCCACGAGCTACTGGAACCAGCCCGACGGGGAGCGGCTGCTTGCGCCCACGTCGTGGGTGCCCGCGTATCGCTCCGCCTGGATGGATCAACAGAAACTTTCCACCCTTGCCGCCTCATACTTCCCCGCAAATAACCAGTTCTGGGGCGAGGGCCTGGACATAGGCGATGTGAACGGCAACGGCAAGCCGGACTATGTCCATGCCGTGGTTGCCGGCCAATCCAATTCGGGCCACAACGTCTTCTATCAGGTCGGCTTCGACCTGGGCCCGACCGGCGTGCCTCAGACAACCGGCGCCTGGATCCCGATCTGGGATTCGATCGGCAACTTTACCTCGGGGCTGGGCGCGGCCGTGACCGAGCTGAACGGCAATGCCACGCCCGAACTGGTGCTCGCCTGGGTGGATGACCCGGCGGGCTTCCATAACGCCTACTATCGCGTGTGTTGGGACCTGGCGGCCAGCGGCCAGTTCAAGAGCTGCAGTCCGAAGCAGCAGATCCCCGGCTGGGTGGGCCTGAGCACCCAGGGCGCGGGGCTGGACGTGCTCGACATCAATGGTAATGGCCGGCCCGAGATCTTCTTCGGTTGGATCGACGACCCGGCCGACGTCAACCAGGGTTATTATCGCGTGGGTTGGGACCTGAACGCCAGTGGGAATGTCGCCAGTTGGGGGGCCGATCCTCCCCAAAAAATCGCAGGCGCCTTTGGCCCGCAGGATTCCGGCCTGGGCCTGACCCTGGACGACATGAACAGTGATGGCAAGCCCGAGCTGGTTGCCGCCTGGGTGCGCAACGGCGACGGGGCGAATGCGTGGGCCTACGCCGTGGGCGAAGATCTGGGCCAGGACGGCCTGGTGGGTTCCTGGGCGCCCGGCCCGCCCATCGCCGGCTGGGTCGGCAGCGCCACGGCTGCAGCCTCGCTTGCCTCCGCCGACCTGGTAGGCGGCGACGGCCGGCCCGAACTGGTGGTTGGCTGGATTGACGCCCCGACGGGCGCCGCCGCCGCCTGGCTGCGCGTGGGCCAGGTCCGGCCCCTCGGCGGCGACCCGGATCAATATCCCACCGCCGTCACGGACACCGATCCGACGGACGGCCAGTTCCGGATCCAGTTCCAGGGCCAATCCTGGAACGTCAGCGGCGACGTCAACTGGCGCTGGGACGCTTACAATAACCCCATGGTGGTCAGCGTGGGCGGCGCGAACAAGACCTGGTCGGTGGACCAATCCCAGTTCACCCAACACACCACCGAGACCAGCAAATCGTACAACATCGAGATCGGCGGGGAAGCCAAGTTCATGGGCGTAGGCGTCGAAGGCTCGTCCACCTACGGCTTCGAAGAGGGCAGCTCCCAAAGCCTCAGTTGGTCGCAGGGCTGGTATATGGAGGGGCAGTCTGCAGGCCTGCCGGGCAGTGCGCCGGCCGGTAAGAGCTACAAGTATATCCCGTACACCTTCATGCAGGAGGCCCGGTCCGCGGCCGGGGTGAAGCAGGCCTACATGGTGCTGGACTATATCGTGCCCTACATCGGCCCGATCGCCTCGGCGGAAGCCTCGGCCACCGCACTGGGCATCACGCCCGGCGTGCCCGTCAGCGCCAGCCCCAGCCATCCCGACCCGGATGTGTGGTACCCGACCGGTACCGTCGTTTTCACCTGGGCGCAGCCGGCCGGCGATCCGGCGGCCGTGGACGGCTATCGCTGGTACCTGGACCGAAATACGGACACGGTGCCCAACGAATTCAGCCAGGGCATGACCAACACCATCACCTACGAGGACTTTGCCGATGGGCTGTGGTACCTGCACCTGCGGGCGCGCGGCGCTGGCGGCGACTGGAGCGCGACGGCCCACCGCGCCGTGCGCCTGGACGGTCACCCGCCCCAGGTCGCGATCGTGCTGGATCCCCAGCGCCCCGCCAACAACGGCGACTGGTATAACACCCCCGTGACCGCCACCATCACGGCCAGCGACCCATCGAGCCGCGCCGGGCAGAATGGCTCCGGCGTGGCCAGCGTCGAGCTCAGCGCCGACGGCGTCACCTGGCAGCCCTACGCTGCCCCGGTGGTGTACAGCGTTGATATGCCGCTCACCGCGCTCTGGGCGCGCGCCACCGATGCCGTGGGACACACCTCGGAACCCATCTCGGTCACCTTTGGGCTGGACCTGACTGCACCCAGCTCGAAGGCGGTGCCTGGCTGTTGGGACGCGGGTGGTACCTGCTCAGCCGGAGTGGCGACCGACACAATGGGCAACCAATACCTGCGCCTGGCCGGCGCCCAAGGAGAAGCGTTGTCCGGCCTCAAGGGCATTGCCGTCCAGATCAACGGCGCAAACTGGGTCCCAGTGACTGGGATCGTCGACGGCCAGTGGTTTTTCGATTCTACCAAGGAAGTAGGCGCCGGCTGCCATACCTTCGACACCCAAGCCGAGGATCGGGCCGGCAACGTCGAGGCCGCGCACACGTTTGCCTCCGGCGTACTCTGGCCGGCGCGGAGCAGCCCCAATCTTTCTGGCAGCAGCCTCTCGGTCGTGCCCGCGCAGGTCCGGCCCGGCGACACGGTGACCTTTACCCTGTCTGTGCGTAACAGTGGCTGGCAGGAAACCTGGGCGCCCATGGCGCTGAAAGTCCCGGTAGGCTTGGAGGTCTTGCCGGAGACCATCACCGGCGATGGGACGTACGATCCGGCCTCGCGCACGGTCGCGTGGCGGCCACAATACCTGTGGCCGGGCCAGGAGCGCCTCCTGTTCCTGAGCGCGCGGGTGGATGCTGGCTTGTCGGCTACAACTCTGGCCGTTCCCTTGACCGCTCAGGGGACGTGGCCCATCGTCGCCAACTGCCCGCCGGCGGGTATCGAGGGCTTCCGCGATCTGGAAGCGACGACCGCGCTCACAGCGACGGTGGCGGTGCGTCCCACGCTGCCGGCCGGGGCCGACGTCCGGCCGCCGGAGATCTACAGCCTGCGCATCGAAGGCCAGCCGGCGACCGGAACACGAGACGTCATGCTGCATATCAGCGCGGCCGCTGATGCCCGCCGGATGGACATCCGTGAATGGAAGTGGGATGCCGGCAACGGGGCGTGGGCCGCGGTCCAGGAGAGCGGCTGGGTGCCATATATCGCGTCCTTCCCCTGGACTCTGTCCGAGGGCGATGGCGCTAAGTACCTGGGCATCTGGCTGGCCGATACCGCGGGGAACGTCTCGACGCTGGATAACCGCGGGCTGGCCTTCACCAACGTGTTGAGCAGCCGTCAGTCCCTGGCCGAAGGCCAACGCATCCAGTATCGGTTTCCGTTAGGCGCCGGGAATATGGCCGTGTTCAACGCCATCACCCACGAGGGCAACGCGGATCTGTATGTCTGGCAGCCGGGAAATGGATTCCGGCCCCAGTATGCGGCCAGCGGGACCGGCTTCGTGGACGCGGTGGGCTTTTTGGCCTACCGGGAGGGGCTGTACCTGGTGGAAGTCAAAGCCAAGGGCGACAGCATCTACCAATTACTTCTTGCCGACAGGGTTGGTTCGAACATGGCCTCGCCGTCCCAGGTCACAGCCGACCTGCCGGAGCATCCGCTCGCTGTCTCTGATCCGTTGAGCGCCCGGGTCGCGGTGGCGCCTGCGCCGCCGGCCTTCCCGAAGCTCTATCTGCCTCTCGTGGCAATGAAGTAGTAACCCAAAGGCGCAACGCACCTTGAAAGTGCGTTGCGCCTGGTGTTGCGCTTTGACATCCCGAGTACCCGAATCCTGTCCCAGGCTCAGGGATTCAATTGACTTGACTGCCTCCTGGCGCGATAATCGTTTCAGCATGGCAGCACAAATACTGCTCAGCGGAGACCCGCATTAATTCTCAGAAGGATCAGCGGGCTCCGCTTGATTGGTCCTAATTGGTCTTGACAATGGGGTCAACCATAACATAGAAGAGGCTATCAATGACAAACCGAGAACTCGTGGAAAAAACCGGTATGAGAGGGCGATCCAAATCAAATTCCCTCTTTGGCTCTACCTTCCGCTAACTTGGAAAGCAGCCGAAAATTCGATTAGCGCGAGAATT
>CAZYHE010000205.1:4405-7753 GCA_964647225.1 uncultured Anaerolineales bacterium | reverse complement strand
CTGAGTCTGGACGACCTGCTTCTCGACGATCTTCTCGACCGGCTTTTCGACGATCTTCTCGATGACCTGCGGCGTGGGCTGCGCGCAGGCGGCCAGCACGGCTCCCGATGCTGCCAGGCCCAGGCCCTTTAGCATCTGGCGACGAGTGATTTTGGATACCGACATCGTACCTGCCTCCTTGATGAGATGTGTGGTGATGAGAGAGGAAGAACCGCCCGCGTTGACGCCAACGGTTACGCCAACGTGCGAGAGGTTTTATATCATGGCTGAGCCAGATTGTCAAGTGGCTTATAAAGCTGTCGCGGTTCGTGTTGGCGCGTATGCACCTATCTTCACATTTCCGTTTTGTGCCATTTGAGGCTAGAATGGGGCCGAACGGTTGGCAGCATCGCGAAAGGAATCGTCGAAATGTCGAACTTGCAGGCCCATGCAACCCCGGCGCTTGGCCCCGCCGTAGACGCGCACGATCGTGACATCCTCCGCCGCCTGGCCGAGGCGCAAGCGCGGATCGCCGCGCTGCCGGTGCATCGAGAGAAGGCCGAATTGTGGCGCCGGCTGAATGACCTGGAACCGGTCCGGCCGCTGGTCTGGATCAACGAAATCCCCTGGAACGAGATGAACGTCGGTGACGAGCTGACGCTGCGCTGCACGAGCGCATTCGCCCGCGGGATCGAGGGCCGGCTGCGGCTGCTGCTCTATCAGTGGCGGCATATGCCGGCTGATATGATCGTGGACGGCGATATCCCCTGCCCGTTGGTCATCCATAGCACCGGTTTCGGCCTGCGCGAGGACGTGGACATCGCCAAGACCGATGAAACCAACGCTGTCGTCTCCCGCCATTTCCATCCCCACATCGTCAATCCCCAGGACATCGAGAAGATCCAGATGCCCGTCGTGACGCACGATGTGGCGCAGACTGAGGCGAACTACGCGGCCATGTGCGACATCTTCGGCGATATCCTGCCGGTCGTCAAGGTCGGCAAGAAGGGCACGTGGTTTGCGCCGTGGGATGAGCTGATCCGCTGGTGGGGCGTGCAGGAGGCGATGCGCGACCTGGTGGATCGGCCGGAGATGGTGGAGGCGGCGATCTCCCGGCTGGTGGACGCGTATCTGTGCGAGTTGGATCAGTGGGAGGCGCTGAACCTGCTGACGCGTAACGATGACGCCACGCGCATCGGCTCCGGCGGCTACGGCCACACGAAATCGCTGCCCGGCCCCGATCTCGACCCGGCCCACCCGCACACGCACAACCTGTGGGGCTGCGCTACCGCCCAGATTTTCGGCGCGGTCTCGCCCAAGATGCACTGGGAGTTTGGTCTCAAGCACGAGCTGCGCTGGCTCCAGCGGTGGGGGCTGACCTATTACGGCTGCTGCGAGCCGCTCGATGTCAAGATGGGCATCATGAAGCGGATTCCGAACCTGCGCAAGGTCTCGACCAGCCCGTGGGTGAATACCGACCGGGCGGTCAAGGAGATCGGCGGCCGGTACGTCATGTCGCGCAAGCCCAACCCCGCCTGGCTGGCCGAGGATGTCTGGCGGCCCGACATGGCGGAGGCCGATCTGCGCGCCTTCCTGGATCGGGCACGCGGCCTGCCCGTGGAAATCATCCTCAAGGATATCTCGACCGTGCGCTATCAGCCCCAGCGGTTGTGGGAATGGGCGCAGATGGCGATGCGGGTCGTGGAGGAGTACTGGAACTAAACATTCTTTCACAAGGAGTCAGTCATCTATGCCAATCAAAATCGCCATGATCGGAGCCGGCTCGATCGGCTTCACCCGCCGCCTGATGCGTGACATCATCGCGGTCCCCGAACTTTCGGACACGGTCTTTCACTTCATGGACATCTCCGAGCGCAACCTCGACATGGTCAGCCAACTGTGCCGCCTCGATATCGAAGCCAGCGGCCTGCCCGTCAAGCTCGTCTCGACCATGAACCGCCGCGAGGCGATCGCCGACGCCGACTATGTCGTCTCGACGATCCGCCAGGGCGGGCTGGAAGCGTTCCAGACCGACATTGACATCCCGCTCAAGTACGGGGTGGATCAATGCGTGGGCGACACCCTCTGCGCTGGCGGCATCATGTACGCCCAACGCACCATCATCGAACTGCTCGATTTCTGCAAGGACATCCGCGCGGTCGCCAAGCCGGACGCCATCTTCCTGAACTACTCGAACCCGATGGCGATGAACACCTGGGCCTGCAACAAATACGGCGGGGTCCAGACCATCGGCCTGTGCCACGGCGTACAGGGCGCGCACTGGCAGATCACCCGCTGCATCGAGCTGTGGGCCAAGCAGGCAGGGTTGCTCGCCCCGGAGGCGTCGCTGCATCGCCGCGATGTGGATGTCATCGCCGCGGGGTTGAACCATCAGACCTGGTTCGTCAAGGTGCAGTGGCGGGGGATGGACATGATCCCGCGCTTGCTCGAACTGTTCGAGGCGCACCCTGAATACTCCCGGACCGAGCGGATCCGCATTGACGTGCTGCGCCGCTTCGGCTATTACAGCACCGAATCGAGCGGCCACTTCAGCGAGTACGTGCCCTGGTATCGCAAACGCACGAACGAAATCCTGGATTGGATTGACCTTTCGTCGTGGATCAATGGCGAGACGGGCGGCTATCTGCGGGTGTGTACCGAGGGGCGCAACTGGTTCGAGACCGACTTCCCGCGCTGGCTGCAGGAGCCGCCGTGGGATCTCTCGACCTTCAAGCGGAGCGAGGAGCACGGCTCCTTCATCATCGAGGGGCTGGAGACCGGCCGGACCTATCGCGGGCATTTCAACGTAGTCAACAAAGGGCACATCACCAACCTGCCGGACGGCTGCGTGGTGGAGATCCCCGGCTACGTGGATAGGAACGGCATCAGCATGCCGGTGGTGGGCGACCTGCCGCTGGCGTGCGCCGCGACTTGCTCCGCCTCGGCGCGCGTGCAGGAGCTGGGCGTGGAAGCGGCCGTGCGCGGCGACGTGACGCTGCTCAAGCAGGCGATGCTGCATGATCCGCTGACCGCCGCGGTCTGCAACCCCGAAGAGATCTGGCAGATGACCGACGAGATGCTGGTGGCGCAGGCGCAGTGGCTACCGCAATTCGCGGCCGCCATCCCCGCGGCCGCTGGCCGCCTGGCCGAAGCCGAGCGCACCGGCACGCGCGTCCGCCTGATCGAGACGCAGGGCGCGGCACGTCTGCACACCAAGACCGTCGAAGAGATGGCCGCCAACGCCGCCGCAGCGCGCGCCAATGCGGACGCGGCGGATAAGGGGAAGATGACGAAGTCGTAGGTTAAGACCGTTGCTGGCTCGGTGCCCAAACACAGGGGCATTCTATCGGAGACCGGCCAGAGCGGGGG
>CAZYHE010000205.1:0-4305 GCA_964647225.1 uncultured Anaerolineales bacterium | reverse complement strand
TCACCCCTTCAGCGACCCCGCCAGCAGCCCCCGCATGAAGAACTTGCCTAACGCCAGGTAGACGATGATCGTGGGCAGCGCGGCGATGAGCGCGGCGCCCATTTGCACGTTCCATTCGGTCGTCCAACTGCCGGCGATGTTCTTCACCGCCACGTTGACCGGCGACAGCGTGGGCCGGCTCAGCACCACCACGCCGATGAGATAGTCGTTCCAGATGCTCGTGAACTGCCAGATCCCCACGACCGCAAACGCCGGCCAGGCGATGGGCAGCAGGATATAGCGATAGATGCTGAAGAACCCGCAGCCATCTATCTTTGCGGCATCCACCAACTCGTTCGGGATCGAGGCGAAGTAGCCGCGGAACATCAGCGCGGTGATCGGGATGCCGAAGATGCAATGCACCAGGATCAGCCCGCTCAGCTTGCCGTAGAGGCCGAACGCCACGAGCGTCTGCACCAACGGGATGAGGATGCCCTGGTAGGGCAGGAACATGCCCACCAGGAAGAGCAGGAAGATCGTGTCCGATCCCCGGAAGCGCCACTTGGCGAAGATGTAGCCGTTGACCGAACCGATGAGCGATGAGATCAGCGCGGCCGGGACGGTGATGATGACGCTGTTGACGAAGTTCGGCGCCACCGCCTTCCAGCCCGCCAGGAACCCGCTCAGATCAATGCTCTGCGGCAGGCTCCACATCTGGGTGAAGTCCACGCGCGCGTAGGGTTTCAGCGCGGTGATGACCAACAGGTAGATCGGCATGAGATAATACGCCGCCAACACGGTCAGCGCGCCGTAGATCAGGACGCGGCTCACCGTGTGACGCCAGTTCAGCGGTTTTGCGGTCATCGTTCCACCTCATGCCGCATGCTCGCCAGGTATGGCCCCACCAGGAAGGCCGACAGGATGATCATGAAGGCCGCGATGGTGCCCCCCAGGGCAAACAGATTCTTCTGGAAGGTCAACTGGAACATGTGGAACGCCAAGGTATCTGTGGCATAGCCGGCCCCGCTGCCGCTGACCGCGGCCACCAGGTCGAAGACCCGGATCGAACCCATGCCCGTCAGCACGATCGCGGTGAAAGTGACCGGCATGAGCATCGGGACGATCACGTAGCGATACAGGTTCCAGGTGTTGGCGCCGTCAATCTGCGCGGCCTCTTTCAGCTCGGCGGAGATGCCGCGCAGTCCGGCCAGGTAGAGGGCCATGATGTAGCCGGTCATCTGCCAGGACGCCGCAATCGTGATGGCGAGCGTGCCGTAGTTCGGGTCGGCGTACCAGTTGTTCTTCAGAAAGCCCAGGCCGACCCCTTCGAACAGCAGGTTGATACCGGCCGACGGATACATCAGCCATTTCCACGCGACACCCGTCACGATGCCGGAGACCGCAAAGGGGAAGATGAAGATGGTGCGGAAGATGGACTCGCCCTTGATCTTCTGGTCGAGCAGGGACGCCAGGATGAACCCCATGATGATGCACTGGCTCATGAACCCGCCGGCGTAGTAGGCCAGGTTCCGTAGATCAATGCGAAACCGCTCGTCGTCGAAGAACAGCTTGCGCCAGTTGTCCAGGCCGACGAAGGTGTAGTCGGGCTGCAAGTTGGGCATGAATCTGTCCCACTGGACGAACGAGATGCGAAACGTCCAGAGGATGAAGCCGTAGACGAAGATCGCCACGGCAATGATGGATGGCAGCAGGACCAAAAACGCGATCAGTCTATCGCCGCGCATAGACTTGGGCCAGCGCGCCTTCAGCCGTGCCAAGAGGGGAGCGGCAGGCCCGCTCCCCTGTGACATCGCGGCGGTAGCAGAGCTATGCGCCGAATTTGGCATCGCCTGCTGCCTTGACCAGGGCCGCGACGGTCTCGTCCACCGTCTTCTTCTTTGCAGCCATCTGGTTGATGATGTTCATGTAGTCGGTCATGAAGCTCAGCTTGGCAGCCGCGCCATGGACGAGGCTGGGGATGATCTTGTCCTTCTTCCAGGCATCCATCGCCCACTTGTGGTACTCGGTGTACTTGCTCACGTCGGCGTCGTTGCGGGCCGGGATCGAGCCTTTGGCCGGGTTGAACGCATCCTGGCCTTCCTTCGAGCCGCAGACCTTCAACCAGCCGATGGCCGCGTCACGGTTCTTGCACTTGGCGGGCAGGCCGAAGGAGTCGGACAGCATCTGGTAGATGCCCACGTTCCCCGGCGCCGCCGACCAACTGAAGTCCTTGAAGTTCTTGGACCAGAGCACGCCCGGCGTCCAGTCGCCCATAATCATCATGGCGGCTTTACCGGCGACGAACACGTCATTGATGTCGCCCCAGCCGACGCTCAGGTAGTCGGGGTTGGCAAAGCCGAGGGCTTTGAGGCTGGTGTTCAGGCCTTGCTTGACCCCGGCATCGTCCCACTTGGTCGAGCCGTTGAACAGGCCGCTCCATTTGTCCGGCCCCAGGGCGGCGATGATGCAGGTCTCAGTAACGTGGCCCCAGAAGCCCGGCGCGTTCTCGGCGACAGCCAGGGCGGGCAGATTCTTGGCCTTGAGCTTTTCGGCGACGGCAAAGAACTCATCCCAGGTGGTGGGCGGCTTGGCGCCGACGTCGGCCAGCAGCTTGTTGTTGGACCAGAGGATGTTGGAACGGTGGATGTTGACCGGCACCGAGTAGGGCTTGCCCTTGTAGGAGGCGATGTCAATCAGGCCCTTGGGGAAGGTCTTGTCCCAGCCCTCTTCCTTGAAGAGGAAGCTCAGGTCTTCCATCTGGCCGCCGACCACGTAGGGGTCGAACAGTTCGCCGCCCAGATGCACCTGGAAGGATTCCGGCGGATCGCCGCCCATCATGCGGGTCTGCAGGAGGGCCTTCATGTCGCCGCCCGAAGACGTGCCGCCCGCCAGGGCCGCGTTGACGATCTCGACCTTCGGGTATTTCTCTTTGTAGATCTTGTAGAGGCCGTTGAGGGCTTCGACCTCGCCGCCGGAGGTCCACCAGGAGAAGATTTCGAGCTTGCCGCTGGGGCCAGCCGCAGCCGCGGGTGCGGCCGGCTTGGCCGGTTCGGCGGGTTTCGCGGCTGCGGGCGCAGCCGGGGCGGGCGCGGGCGCGGGCGTGCAGCTTGCGAGAGCTGCGCCACCGGCGACCAGGGCGCCCATCTTCAGGAAGTCACGACGATTGAGCTGCTTCATTGCGGAAAATCTCCTTTTGATCTGTTTTTCCCTGTGAGATGCGGCACTGCCGGCAGGACGCGCTGATCCCGCGGGGCAGCGAACCATGAATGTGGATTGAGTCACGAGACAATCGGTCTTCCGGGCGGCGCTTCCTCCTTTACTTCCAGTCTGGCTTGGGCTGCGGATCAATCATGCCCTGTCACGGTCGGGGGCGGGTATGTCACAGCCACTCGGATCAGGGTTGCGGTGCGAGTTACGTACTTAGGCTGAATGTTTCACGCTAATTTTGCTTATACCACCCAAAGCTACAAATGTCAAGACCACCAGAAACGCGCAGAAACGCAACGAGGACGCTGCCGTCGCGAATGCGGCGCGGTCATCCCTTCCGGGCGTCAGGCGGGTCGTCACCGAACGGACTAAACGATCGTGTATCCGCCGTCCACCGGCAGGGCCACGCCCAGGATCAACGACGCCTTGTCGGAGCAGAGCCAGACCACCGCCTGCGCGACCTCTGCGGGGCGGCCCAGCCGGCCGATCGGTTGATGGAGGAGCATCCCTTGCTCGGCGCCGGGGTCGTGCGCCAGGAGGCCCTCGGTCGGCGGCGTGCGAATCCAGCCGGGGCAGACCGCGTTGATGCGGATCCCCTTCGTCGCGTATTGCATCGCGGCCGACTTGGTCAGCCCGATGACGCCGTGCTTGGCCGCGGAGTAGACCGGGTCCCACGGGAACGCCCGCAAGCCGTCCACCGATGAGTTGTTCACGATCGCCCCGCCGCCGAGCTTGAGCATGGCCGCGATCTCATGCTTCATGCACAGCCAGGCGCTCTTCAGGAAGCCATCAATCGTCTTGTCCCAGTCTTCTTCCTGAAGCTCGGCGATCCAGCCGCCGCGGCCGCCACTCCCGGCGTTGTTGAAAGCATAGTCCAGACGGCCAAACGTTTCGACGATTCGCCGAATCATGGCCTCAACCTGTGCTTCCTGTGTGACATCTGCCTGGATCCAAATCGCCTCGCCGCCCGCGTCTCGGATCTCCGTCAAGGCGCGTTCGCCGCTTTCCGCATGACGGCTGGCGATGGCGACCCGCGCGCCCTCGGCTGCGAAGGCGAGCGCCGTCGCCTTGCCGATGCCTGAACTGCCGCCCGTCACCAGGGCGACTTTGCCGGTCATT
>CAZYHE010000204.1:1318-7764 GCA_964647225.1 uncultured Anaerolineales bacterium | reverse complement strand
CTCAAGACGATGTACGACCTGTTCGAGGCGGAGGCGAAGAGTTGTCTGGCCCACCGCCTGGTCACTCCAGCCCATGACTATGTCCTGCGCTGCTCGCACACCTTCAACCTGTTGGACGCCCGCGGGGCCATCGGCGTGACCGAGCGTGCCGCGTTCTTCGCCCGGATGCGCGACCTGGCGCGGCAAGTGTCGGTGGCGTATGTCGAACAGCGGGAGCATGAGGAGTATCCGTGGCTGGCGGATGACAAGGTGACAGGGGGGCAAGGTGACAAGGTGACAGACGAAGCTCACCGTGTCACCGTGTCACCCAGTCACCCCCGCACCTATCTGCTCGAAATCGGCACGGAGGAGTTGCCGGCGACCGATCTTCAGTCCGCGATCGAGCAGTTGAAGGGGGCTGTGCCGAAGTTGCTGGCCGACCTGCGGTTGGCGCACGGCGCGATCTTCGTGTCGGGCACGCCGCGGCGGCTGGTGGCGCAGGTTGAGGCGTTGGCGCCGCGGCAAGCCGACGAGGAGACGGTCGTCAAGGGGCCGCCGGCCGATCGGGCCTTCGACGCCAGTGGTGCGGCGACGCCGGCTGCGGTCGGTTTTGCGCGGAAGAATGGTGTGCCGGTCGAATCGTTGGAGGTGCGCCAAGAGGGCGCCGGCCGTTATGTATACGCGGTCGTGCGCCGGCCGGGCCAGCCGGCAATGGATGTGTTGCCGAACGCGCTGTCCGGCCTGGTCGCGGGCATCAAGTTTGGCAAGACGATGCGCTGGAATTCGACCAATATCGCGTTTTCGCGGCCGGTGCGCTGGTTGGTTTCGCTCTACGGCGAAATCGTGATCCCGTTCGCGTACGCGGGCCTGGTCGCGGGACGCGTCACGCGTGGGCCGCGCGCCGAAGGATCGCCAGAATTAGAAATTGCCAACGCCGACGCCTATCTCCCATTGATGGCCGGCCATCAGGTGATCGAAGATCGCGCGGCGCGCCGTGCGACGATCCAGGCGCAGGTGGCGGAGTTAGCCGCGCAGGTCGGCGGCGTGACGCCGGACGATCCGGGCCTGCTCGATGAAGTGACCGACCTGGTGGAACAACCGACCGCGATCCGCGGCAGCTTCTCCGCTGACTATCTGCGCCTGCCTAAAGAAGTGCTGATTACGGTGATGAAGAAGCATCAGCGGTATTTTCCGGTGGTTGGGAGACCGGTAGATTGGGAAATTGGTAAATTGGGAGACCGGTCCACCAATCTACCAAGTTCCCAATCTACCAACTTACTTTCCTACTTTATCACCATCCGCAACGGCCCGGCCGCGCACGCTGACATCGTGCGCACCGGCAACGAGGGGGTGATCCGGGCGCGTTATGCGGACGCGGCCTACTTCTTCCGCACCGACACTGCCCGGCCGTTCGAGAGCTTTACCCCGCGCCTGAGCACGCTCACCTTCCAGGAGAAGCTCGGTTCGATGCTGGATAAAGTGCATCGGGTCGAGGCGGCCGTGCCAACGCTGGCGGGGCAGCTCGGCTTGGATGATGGCGATCGGGTCATCGCCCAGCGCGCGGCGGCGCTCTTCAAGACCGACCTGGCGACGCAGATGGTGGTCGAACTGACCTCGCTCCAGGGCGTGATGGGGCGCGAATATGCGCGCATCGCCGACGAACCGGATGCGGTGGCCGTCGCCATCTACGAGCATTATCTGCCCCGTTTTCCGGGAGATGTCATGCCGGCCTCCCGACCGGGGCTGCTGTTGGGGATCGCCAACCGGCTCGACTCCCTTGTCGGGCTGTTTGCCGTGGGGCTGGCCCCGACCGCCTCGGCCGACCCCTTCGGGCTGCGCCGCGATGCGCTGGGCCTGGTCGGCGCGTTGGTCGGCTGTGCGCAGCCGTTCGATCTGCGGCCGGCGCTGGCCGCGGTCGCCAGCCACATGCCCGTGCCGGTCAGCGCCGCGGTCCTGGCCGATGTCCTGACCTTCGTCCGGGATCGGCTTTACGTCTGGTTGCGCGATCAGGGGCTGCCGCATGATGTCGTTTCCGCGGTACTGGCGGAACAGGCGCACGACCCGTATCGCGCCGCGGTCACGGCGCGTGAGTTGGCCGAGCTGGTCAAGTCGCCCGATTGGGCCGAGGTATTCACCGCCTACGCGCGCTGCAAGCGCATCGTCCGCAGTTTGCCGGAAGTGTATCCGCTGGCGCCGGAGCATTACACCGAGCCGGCGACGGCGGCATTGTACGCGGCATGGCAGGAGTCAGGAGTCAGGAGTCAGGGGTCAGGGGTCAGTGTTGCGGCGTTGGCCGAGAAGCTGCGAGCCTGGCAGGGGCCGATCAATCGCTTCTTCACCGATGTGCTTGTCAACGCGGAGGATCTCGCGGTGCGGCAGGCGCGGCTGGCGTTGGTGCAGCGGGTCGCGGCGCTGCCGGAGGGGATCGCGGATTTGAGTCAGTTGCAGGGGTTCTGATCGAGCGAGGGAATAGGATGAGGAATAACGGAACACGGATTACTCTAAACCCCAATGTGATGGGGGGCAAGCCTTGTATCCGGGGAATGCGCGTTACAGTGGGAATGATCGTCGGGTTGGTCGCATCCGGGTATGCGACGACAGAGATTCTCAACGCCTACCCATATCTTGAAGAAGAAGATATCCGCGCCGCCCTGACTTACGCGGCATGGCGAGTTGAAGAGATGGATCTGCCGCTGGAAATGGTCGCAGCGTGAAGATTCTGATTGACATGAATCTTTCCCCCCAGTGGGTCGAGGAACTGGGGCGGCACGGCTGGCTGGCGCAGCATTGGGTGGCGGTCGGATTGCCGACCGCCACAGATGAGTCAATCATGGAATGGGCCCGCGCGAACGGCTATGTCGTGTTCACGCTTGATCTGGATTTCGGGGCGCTGTTGGCTTTGACCCACGCGGATGGGCCAAGCGTCATTCAGGTCCGCGCGCAAGACGTGATGCCTCAGCGGCTTGGCGCGCTGTTTGCCAATGTCCTTCGGCAATATGAATCGTTCCTCGATCGCGGCGCGTTGGTAATCGTGGATGAAGCCAAGTCAAGAGTGCGGCTGTTGCCGTTGTAAAACATGATCCCACTCAAACTCCGTCTCCAACGCTTCATGTGCTACCGCGAGGAGCAGTCCCTCGACTTCTCCGACTTCTACCGACTTGCTCCCAACACGGGAGCGTGATAGAATGAGCCTATGCGCGTCATTGCATTGAAGGCCCTGCGCGACTTCTGGCAACAGCACCCCGATGCGGAGCAACCGTTGCGCGCATGGCATCATGACGCGCAACAGAGCGTGTGGCGCACGCCTGCCGAAATCAAGCGTGTCTATCGCAATGCCAGCATCACCGGGAGCAATCGCGTGGTCTTCAATATCAAGGGCAATACCTATCGCCTGGTAGTAGCCGTTCAGTATGAGCACGGCATCGTCTATATCCGCTTTGTCGGGACGCATGAAGAATATGACCGGATTGATGTCACGAGGGTCTGAGCGGAGAGGTGAGGCATATGGAGATCAAACCGATTCGCACTGATGTGGATTACGCGACCGCGCTGGCCGAGATCGAGCGCCTGTTCGCGGCTGCGCCGGACACGCCCGAAGGCGACCGCCTGGATGTGCTGACCACGCTAGTTGAGGCTTACGAGGCGCAACATTACCCGATCCCGGCGCCTGACCCCGTCGAGGCCATCAAGTATTTCATGGAAAGCCGCGGGCTGACGCGGGCCGATCTTGAGCCATACATCGGCAGCCGGGCGCGGGTGGCGGAGGTGCTGAACCGCAAGCGGCCGCTTTCGCTGAACATGATCCGCCGCCTGTATGCCGGCCTGGGCATTCCGGCAGAGACGCTTGTGAGGCCTTATGCTGTAGCTGAGCGCAAGCCGGTCTATGCGCTCCATGAGTGATCTATGATCCCACTCAAACTCCGCCTCCAACGCTTCATGTGCTACCGCGAGGAGCAGTCCCTCGACTTCTCCGGTATCCACCTGGCCTGCCTGACCGGTGACAACGGGCACGGCAAGTCCACGCTGCTCGACGCCATCACCTGGGCGCTGTGGGGCAAAGCCCGCGCGCGGCGCGATGATGAGCTGATCACCCTGGGCGAGACCGAGATGTGGGTCGAGCTCGAGTTCGGCCTGGGCGGGCTGCGCTATCGCGTCTGGCGGCAGCGCAGCAAGAAGGGCCGCGGGCAGAGCGATCTGCATTTCTATGTCTGGAATCCGAGTAGTGGCGATTGGCAACTCCTCGATGAAGGCAACCTGCTCGAACGCCAGGCGCAGATCACGCGCACCTTGCGGCTCGATTACGACACCTTCACGAATTCCGCGTTCCTGCTCCAGGGCCGCGCCGATTCGTTCGCGGCCAAGACTCCCAGCGAGCGCAAGCAGATCCTCTCGGAGATCCTCGGCCTCAGTCGTTATGATCTGTACGAGCAGCGCGCCAAAGAGGAGGCGCAAGCCCGCAAAGAGCGCGCCGGGCTGATCGAGGGCGAGGTCACCGCGATCGAGCGCGACCTGGCCCGCCGCGGCGACTACGAGGCGCAACTCAGCGCGGCGCGCGGCACGGCGTTGGCCGCGGTCGAAAAGCTGCGCGCCGCGGAGACCGAACAGGCGCGCAGCCGGCTCCAGGTCGAAGGGCTGCGGGCGCAGGCCAACCAACTGGCCGACCTGCGCCGGCGCCTGGCCCGCGGTGAGGAGGAGAGCAAGGCGCTCGACCGCCAGCTCGCCGCCGCGCAGAGCCGGCTGGAGCAGATCGCGACGCTGTTGGCGCAGCGGGGCGAGATCGAGGCCGGCTGGGCCAGCCTGCAACAGGCCCGCGCCGACGATGCCGCCTGGAATGCGCGTCTGCTGCGCCACACCCGGCTGCAGGAGGAGATCCAGCACGCCCGCCTGGCCGTCAGCCAGGCCCGGCTGGCCCTGGAGGCGGAGCAGCGCCGGCTGGCCGACCGCCAGGCGGAGTTGAGCCGCAAGATCGCTTTCGGCCAGGAGGCGGCGGTCAGCCTGGCGCAGGCGCGCGCCGCGTTGGCGCAGTTCGACGTGCTCCAGGCCCGCCGCGACGCGCTGGCCGCCGAGCTACGCGACGTGATCGAGCGTGCGGCCGGCCTGAAGGCGCAAAACGACCGGTTGAAGGCCGAAGGGCAGGCCGTCAAAGACAAGATGGAGCTGATGGGGCAGGCGGTGGCCGCCGCGTGCCCGCTGTGCGGCCAGACGCTGACCGCCGATCACCGCGACCGGATGCTGATCGAACTGGAGGCGGAGCGCACCGGCCTGGCCGATCAGTACCGTGCCAACCGCGATACCTTGCACGCATTGGCCGAGCGTAAGACCGCCCTCGAGACGGAGGACGCCGACCTGGCGCGCCAGTTGCGCGGCCGCGACGCCCGGCAGCGTCAGGCCGCCCAGGCAGAGACGGCGCAGGCCGACGGCGAAGCCGCGGCCGCCGAGCAGCTTCGCGTCGCTGAGCAGGTTTCCGGGGTGCTGGCCCGGTTGGCCGCCGAGGAGTATGCCCCGGCCGAGCGCGCCGAGCTGGCGCGTCTGACCGCGCAATTGTCTGAAATCGGCTACGACGCCCCGGCGCACGAGACGGTGCGCCGCGAGTTGGATCGGTGGGCGTCTTTCGACGCGCGCTACCAGCGGCAACTGCTGCCCGCGCTGGATGGCGAGGCGGAGGCGCGCACCCGCGTGGCCGACCTGGCCGCGCAATTGGCGCGCCGCGCCGCCGATCTGGCCGCCGACCGGGATGAGGTCGCCCGGCTGGCCGAGGCGGTGGCCGACCTGCCGCAGCTCCAGGCCGCGCTGGCCCGCGCCGATGCCGCGGTGGAGGCGGCCGCCGCGACCGAGCGTCGCGCCCGCCAGACCGAGGGTGCGGCCATGCAGCAGCTTCACGCGCTCGATGCACTGGCCGAGCGCCGCGGAGTGCTCGCCGCCAACCTGGACGCGCTCAACACGGAGCTGAGCATCTACAATCAGCTTCGGGAAGCGTTCGGCAAAAAGGGTCTCCAGGCGATGATCATCGAGAGCGCCATCCCGGAGGTAGAGGCGGAGGCGAACCGGTTGTTGGGCCGGATGACCGAAGGCCGGATGAGCCTGCGCCTGGAAACTCAGCGGGAGAAGGTGGCCGGCGGCGTGGCCGAGACGTTGGATATCATCATCGCCGACGAACTGGGCGCGCGGGCGCAGGAAATGTATTCCGGCGGCGAGAGCTTTCGCGCCAACCTGGCGTTGCGCATCGCGATCAGCAAATTGCTGGCCCGCCGCGCCGGCGCGCAACTCCAAACGTTGGTCATTGACGAGGGGTTCGGGTCGCAAGACGCCAAGGGGCGCGACCTGGTCATCGACGCGATCAACTCGATCCAGCACGACTTCGAGCGGATCATCATCATCACGCACATCGAAGAGTTCAAAGACCAATTCCCGGCCCGGATTGACGTCGTGAAGACCGCCAGCGGGTCGCGGGTGAGCATCGCGTGAGA
>CAZYHE010000204.1:0-1218 GCA_964647225.1 uncultured Anaerolineales bacterium | reverse complement strand
AGCATCAAGGCCCGCGAGATCATCGCATTGCGGGGCATTTTATCCCTGGAAGTCACCGTCACGACCGATGACGGCTGCCAGGGGGTCTCCACGCCGGAATCGGGGGTGTCCACCGGCGCGTATGAAGCCGCGTTCCTGCTCGACGGCGGTGATCGCTATGGCGGGCTGGGGGTGCGCAAGGCCGCCGCGGCGATCAACGATGTGATCGGCCCGGCGCTGCGCGGCATGGATGTGGCCGGGCAGCTTGAGATTGACCGGGTGATGATCGAGTTGGACGGCACGCCGAACAAGGCGCGGCTGGGCGCGAACGCCATCGTCGGCGTGTCGTTGGCCGTGCTCAAGGCCGCGGCCGCGAGCGCGGGGCTGCCCCTCTACCGGTACATCGGTGGGGTCAACGCCTGCACCCTGCCCATTCCCATCGTCGGCATCGGCGCGGGGGGCCGTTATCGCGATCCGGGCCGCTCGCGCTGGTTCAAGCCGAGCTATGAGTTCGCGGCCTACGGCGCGGGCGGCTACGCGGAGGCGCTGCATTGGAGCTGGCGCTGCGCGGAGATGGTCAAGAAGCTGCTGAAGGAGCGCTACGACGACAAATACTCGCCGGCCTACCACAACACCGGGCTGGCCGGGGTCATCAGCCACGACCGCGATCTATTGGAGATCATGACCGAGAGCATCGTCCGCTGCGGCTACGAGAGACGGGTGGGCATCTACTTCGACGTGGCGGCCGACATCTACTACGAGCCGGACACGGATCGCTACGTCGGCCTCTTTTCGCCCGGCGAGAAGACGCGCGACGAACTCATCAGCCTGCTCCTGGACTTCGTCAGCCGCTATCCGGTCGTCTCGCTGGAAGACCCGCTCCACGAGGATGACATCGAAGGGCATGCCATTGCCACGCGCGAGCTGGGCATCGAGGTGGTCGGCGACGACCTGTTCACGACCAATGTCGAGCGCCTCCGGCAGGGGATCGCGGCCGGCGCGTGTAACTCGATGGTGCTCAAGATTTCGCAAGTCGGCACGGTCAGCGAGGCGCTGACGGCTTGCCGATATGCACTGGCGGCCGGCTACAACGTGCATCCATGCGGCAGCCGGGGCGATCGCGACAGCATCGGCGATTTCGCCGTCGGGCTGAATGCCGGACAGGTGCGCGCCGGCGATCACAACCGGGTGCTCGTCATCGAGGAGGAGCTTGGCGCATCGGCGGTCTGGCCGGGCAAG
>CAZYHE010000203.1:5079-7783 GCA_964647225.1 uncultured Anaerolineales bacterium | reverse complement strand
AGGTGGGGTTGAGCGATGGGGTACACACGCAGGTGCTCAGCGGGCTGACGGCCGACGACCAGATCGTCGTGCAGGTCGAGGCCGCGCAAACCACCAGCCCCTCCAACAGCTCGACCAACCAGAACCTGCTTTCGAGCGTGTTCCGGCAGTTCAGCCGGCCGATGGGACGTTGAAGCATGCGAAAGCTCCTCATGGTATTGCGCGCCGCCTTCAGCGCGCTGACGCTTCATAAATTGCGCTCATTTCTCACCATGCTCGGCGTGGTGATCGGCGTCGGCGCGGTGATCGCGCTCGTGGCGGTGGGTGCCGGCGCGCAGGCGCAGGTCGTCAGCCAGTTCCAGTCGTTGGGGGCGAATCTGCTGACCGTGACCGCACGCACCAACTTCGGCTTCCAGCGCGGCGGTTTGCGCCAAAGTACCCGCCAGCTCACCCTGGCCGACGTGGAGGCGATCCGCGGGTTAGCCACCAGCGTCAGGCTGATCGCGCCGGACTTCGGCAGCAACGCGACCGTGACCTACGGCAGCAAGACCACCTCCACCAACATCACCGGGGTGACGGCTGAATATGGCATCGTGCGCAATTGGAGCGTCAGCCGCGGGCGGTTCATCACGGCCGGCGATGACGACGACCTGGCGATGGTGGTCGTCCTGGGCCAGACGACGGTCAAGAACCTCTTCGGCAGCACCCAGGCCAACCCGATCGGCGAGACGATCCGCATCAACCGCCAAAACTACACGGTGGTGGGGGTCCTGAAAGCCAAAGGCCAGAGTGGGCCGCAAAACCAGGATGACGTCATCTTTATGCCGCTGCGGACGGCGCAGATCAAGTTCGGGGGCGCGGGCACGACGCGGGTGCGCTCGATCAGCCTCCAGGTGCGCTCGGCCGAGGAGACCGATCTCGCGCAGGCCCAGGTGACGGCGATCCTGCGCGCGCTCCACGATATTCAGCCCAGCGCCCAGGCCGACTTCGTCATCCAGAACCAGGCCGACATCCTGGAGAGCGTGGCGCAGACGTCTGGCACCTTCACCACCCTGCTCGGCAGCATCGCGGCCATCTCGTTGCTCGTCGGCGGCATCGGCATCATGAACATCATGTTGGTCAGCGTGACCGAACGCACCCGCGAGGTCGGTCTGCGGAAGGCGGTCGGCGCAAAGAACCGCGACATCCTGGTGCAATTCCTGATCGAGGCCGTGGCGCTCAGCGCGCTCGGCGGTCTGATCGGCGTGGCGGCCGGCATCGGCGCGGCGCAGCTCATCACGCCGCTGCTGGGCGGCACGCGCGCGCTCGTCACGCCGCAGAGCGTCGTGCTGGCGCTCGCCGTCTCCCTCGGCATCGGCGTCTTCTTCGGCCTCTATCCTGCCAACCGCGCCGCCCGGCTGAACCCGATTGACGCACTGCGGTATGAATGAAGAAGACGCCATCTTCCGCTCCCCAAAATGACGCCGCGCATACACCGATTGAATAACTTATGCTACAATGCTACAATAGTTTAATATCAGTTCGCGCCGCGGTTTCTGACCAGCGCGTGGCGCGCGCCTAAAACACAAGGAATGTCCACCATGTCACAACCGATAAGTCGTCGCCTATTCATCAGCCGCTTGCTGGCTGTCTCGACCGCGGGCGCGGCGCTGGGCGCCAGCGGGTGCGGGTCGAAGCCGGCGGCACAGCCGCCGACCGCCGTGCCGCCCGCGCCCACGGCCATCCCGCCGTCCCCGACGACGATCCCACCGACCGCCATCCCGCCGACGGCGACCGCTGCGCCGCCGGCCGCAACGGCCGTCCCGCCGACCGCAACCGCCGTCGCGAAGGTTGTGGCGCCTACCGCCACCGTCGCCCCTGTGGCGACCGCCGCCCCGGCATCGGCCGCGTATCTGGCCGTTGCCAAAGGCGCAAACGCCGACCCCGGCGAGATCACGCGGCGGGCCATCGCGGCGCTCGGCGGCATCGAGCGCTTCGTCAAGAAGGGCGCTGATGTCATCATCAAGCCCAACGTCTGCACCGCCTACTACGGCTTCGAGTACGCGGCCACCACGAACCCGCA
This sequence comes from uncultured Anaerolineales bacterium, assembly GCA_964647225.1. GTDB lineage: Bacteria > Chloroflexota > Anaerolineae > CG2-30-64-16 > CG2-30-64-16 > CAZYHE01. The sequence continues at coordinate 5,742 of CAZYHE010000203.1, read as the reverse complement.
AGTGGTCGCGGCCATCGTCCAGCTCTGCCTCGGCGCCGGGGCCAAGCGCGTGCGGGTGATGGACTTCCCATTCGGCGGCACAGCCCAGGCCAGCTACGAGAAGAGCGGCATCGCGACCGCAGTGAAGACCGCGGGCGGCGTGCTCGAGGCGATGAGCAACATGAAGTACCGCGATGTCGAGATCCCCCAGGGCAAGCGCCTGAAGCAGTGGAAGGTCTATGGCGACATCCTGGACGCCGACGTGGTCATCAACGTGCCGATTGCCAAAGATCACAGCAGCGCGCGGCTGACCCTCGGCATGAAGAACCTGATGGGGGTCGTGCTCGACCGCAACGGGATGCACTCGCGGGGGCTGCACCAGTCCATCGCTGACATCAACACGGTCGTCCGGCCGCAGCTCACGATCGTGGACGCGATCCGCATCCTGACGGACAATGGCCCGACCGGCGGCAACCTGAACGATGTCAAGAAGCTCGACACGATCATCGCCAGCGCCGATGTCGTCGCCGCGGATGCCTTCGCCACGACGCTGTTTGGACTCAAGCCCGCCGACATTGATTACATCCGCTTCGGCGCGGAGATGGGGCTGGGCAAGATGGATCTGAACGCGATCAAGATCGAGCAGGTGACGGTGTAGACAGGGGTCAGGGATCAGGAGTCAGG
>CAZYHE010000203.1:0-4979 GCA_964647225.1 uncultured Anaerolineales bacterium | reverse complement strand
TTTGTCTTCCTGTTAGTTCGGGCCGGGCACACCGGTTTCCTGACCGCCGACAGCTTCTTCCGGCTCGATCCGCTGGTGGGGCTGGCGAACATGATCGCGGCGCGGCAGATCGTGCCGGCCATGCTGATCGGCACGCTGGTCGCGCTGGCCGCCGCGGTCTTGCTGGGCCGGGCCTGGTGCGGCTGGATCTGCCCGCTCGGCACGGCCCTGGACTGGGCGCCCGCGGCCAAGACGAAGCTCCACGAGACCGACCCCCGGCCGTGGCTGCGCCAGGTCAAGTACTTCCTGCTGCTACTGATCGCCGTTCTGGCCCTGTTCGGCAACCTGACCTTCCTGATCCTCGACCCGATCACGCTGCTCTATCGCGTCGTGACGACGGCGCTCTGGCCGGCCCTGGCCGCGCTGATCACCGCGGCCGAGCCGGTTTTCTACAAGATTCCCTTGTTCCAGGGGCCGATTGACGCATTCGAGAGCGCGGCGCGCGGCACGCTCCTGCCGGTGGCGCAGCCGGTCTATGGGCTGGGGATTTTCCTGGTGCTGCTCCTGGCCGGCATCCTGGCCCTCAACCTGGTGCGCGACCGCTTCTGGTGCCGCTACTTGTGCCCGTTGGGCGGCTTGCTGGGCCTGGTGAGCAAGGTCGCATTGGTGCGTCGCACCGTGGGCAACGTCTGCATCGAGTGCCATCGCTGCGCCCGCGCCTGTCCCACCGGCACGATTGACGAAGCGCGCCATTTCGAGAGCGATCCATCGGAATGCACGATGTGCCTGGAATGCGTGCCGACCTGTTCGCGCAGCGGGCAGCACTTCGTCCTGCACACCCGACCCGCAGCCTGGCGCGCCTATGACCCGACGCGGCGGCAATTCTTCGCGGCCGCCGGGACCGCGGTCGTCGCCGCGGGCCTTTTCGGCGCGGAGCCGGCCGCGCGGCAAGATCATCCCCTCCTGATCCGGCCGCCGGGCAGCCAGACCCCCGAATTCCTCTCCCAATGCATCCGCTGCGGCATCTGCCTGAAGGTGTGCCCCACCGCCGGCCTCCAGCCGAGCATCGAGCAGGCGGGTTGGCGCGGCCTCTGGACCCCGGTGCTGACCCCGCGGCTGGGCTACTGCGACTTCGGCTGCAACGCCTGCGGCCAGGCCTGCCCCACCGGCGCAATCCCGCCGCTCAGCTTGGGCGACAAGCGCGCGGCGGTCATCGGCCGCGCCTATGTGGATCGTTCCCGCTGCATCCCCTGGGTGGATGGCCGCGACTGCATCGTCTGCGAAGAGATGTGCCCGCTCCCCGACAAGGCCATCGTCCTGGAAGACGCCGAAGTGCGCAACTTCCACACCGGCGAACTCGTCACCGTGCGCCGGCCGGTGGTGATTGCCGAACGCTGCATCGGCTGCGGCATCTGCGAGAACCGCTGCCCGGTCAACGGCGACGCCGCGATCCGGGTCTATGCGCCGACAGATTTGAGCGCCATCGGGTAGGCGTTGGTTTGGCGCGCAAAGGGGTTTTTGCATCGTTTGCTCATGTGAAGTATGATAGCAAAGTAAAGTGCGCGGCAAGACAAGCACACGGTCGTATTGGACTGCCAGGCGAAGCGGGCGGCGGGTCTTCCTTATTTAGTTAATGGAGCGTTTGCCCTATGGACGAGCACGATCTTTTAGCCCTGCGCCAGCGTTTGGGGGATGACCACTTGGGGCGGCGTTTGCGCGCCCAGGTAGACCGCTCACTGCGGATCAAAGGCCAGGGCCGTGGTGGGCTGCACTTCGAGAACTTCTCGCCCTTGATTCGGGCGGTAGGTCTGGCGCTGCGTCTCACCGGCCTCCTGGGTCGCGCGCAACGCAACGCCCTCGCGTTGACCGTGCATGAGCGGGCCGTGCCGATCCGTGACCTGCCGCCGGCGTTCGATGGCTTGCGTCTCCTCCACCTCTCTGACCTGCATCTGGATGCCTACCCGGGCTTCGGCGGCCGCGTCGCAGCCGCACTGCGCGGCCAGCAGTTTGATCTGGCCGTGCTCACCGGTGATTTTCGGTTTTATGACACCGGACGGTATCAGCAGCTAGACGCCGAGTTGGCCGCGCTGGCCCCCGCGCTGGCCTGCCGGTTTGGGGCTTACGGCATCCTCGGCAACCATGATTTCATCGAGATGGCGCCGCTGATCGAGCGGGCCGGCGTGCGCCTGCTGCTGAATGAGGCGGTGGCGTTGGCGGCCGGCGACGCGCGGCTGTGGCTGGTGGGCTTGGATGATGCCCATTTTTACGGCCTGCACGACTTTCAGAAGGCGCTGACCGGCGTCCCCGCCACTGAGACGCGCTTGCTCCTCGTCCATTCGCCGGAGGTCATCCCCGAGGCCGCCGCGCACGGCTTCAGCCTCTACCTGGCTGGGCACACGCATGGCGGTCAGATGTGTCTTCCGGGCGGCTTCCCACCCTACGTCAACGTCCGCTGCGCGCGCCACCAGATTGTCGGCGCGTGGCATCATGGCGAGATGGCGGGTTACACTTCGGCCGGCGTCGGCGCGTCGGGTGTGTTCGGCCGTTTCTTCTGCCCGCCGGAGATTGTGATTCACCGACTCGTGGTTGGCGCATGATGGGTGGGTGACAAGAAGGTCTCGTGCAACGTATAAGGTTCCCGCTGCGCGTAGGGGCGCCTCATTATTTGCTGGTAACGCTTGAGGCCGGTTGGTCCCGGTGAGGAGTGACGACGTGCAGCCATCTCCGCCGCGCAGTCGCTTGAGGATTGCGCTGTTCGTCCTGATTCCGTTGCTCGTCGTCCTGGCCGGCCTGCTGTTGGTGGGACCGAGCGTTCTGCGGCTGATGCGACCGGCCGGTACCAGCCCACAGGTCGCGACGCCAACGTCCACCAGTCAGTCTGAACCGCCGGCCGACGATCTGGCGAGTGGCGCCGAGACAACGCCCGGCGAGAGAACGCCGACGGCTACGCGGACCGTGCGCCCGACGCCGACCCCCAGACCAACGCGCACACCCGCTCCCACGCGGACGGCCACAGAACTGCCGACCGCGACCGCAACGCGGACCGCGACGGTCACGCCCATCATCGTCACCCCGCGGCCGCCGCCCAAGGATGTCTTCGAGAGCGCGACGCGCACCGCGCAAGAGACGGCCGATGTGCGGCAGTACGGTCCGCCCACCGCCACACCCTTCAACATGATCACGGCCACCTTCACGCCGGCGCCAATCGTCATCACCCTGACCCCGACGCCGGGCAATGCCGCCACCGCGACCTATCGTGCGCGACTGGCGACCGTGTTGGCTGAAATGTACGGCACCCCCACACCGTTGCCGGCGTGGGTGGTGATCGCAACCGATCCGCCCACCGCCACCCGCGTGCCGCTTTTGGTCCCCATCACGCCGCATCCCTGGCCCACCGTCACCGCCACGCCGCCCGCCGGCATACCTGCCGATCTGGTTGGTAAGATCCTGTTCCGCAGCGACCGCGCCGGCTCCGATCCGCTCTACGCCCTGGATCCGGCCAATGGGCGCTTGTATGCAATCACCGAAGCGTGGCCTTACACGGCCGCCCTGGCGCACGAGAACCGTTCTCCTGACGGGCAATATACCGCAGAAGTGCAGATGATGATCGCGGCAGTGACCTTCGCACAGATTTTTGTGCGCGATAACCAGTTCGGGACCGCACGGCAACTGACCAACACGCGGCTCTGGAGTTATGATCCGGTTTGGTCGCCGGCCGGTGATCGCATCGCCTTCGTTTCGCAGGAGCCGGACAACGACGAAATTTACACGATCCGGCCCGACGGTTCCGACCTCCAACGCCTGACCTGGAACACCTGGGAATGGGACAAGCATCCATCCTGGTCGCCCGATAGCAAGCAGATCGTGTTTTACAGCAATCGTGAATCGGGCCGGCGCCAGCTCTGGGTAATGAACGCGGACGGCAGCAACCAACGCCTATTGCTGAAATCGCCGAGCAACGATTGGGATCCGCTGTGGGTGAAGCCGCCGCGCTGAAGTTTGACTTGTCTTTGCGCGTACACTATACTTTGTTTTGTTGGTTATCTCGATTGGCGAGATTCAAGGGGGTGCGCAATGGTCCGCCTTGTCCTGCTGCGCCTGCTGGAAAGCTACTTCCGGCGGTGGTTTCTCTACCCACTCCCGATCTTTCTCTTCGTCGCCGTTGCGCTGCTTTCCACGCTGCGGGCCAAACCGACGTTCGTCGCGCTGGGCGCACTGTATGTGCAGAAGGAGTCGCTGCTCGCCACGCTCACCTCGATTCAGAACACCGGTTTTGCCTGGGTCACCCCGGCGCAGGCAACGGTGGATGAATTCAAGGAGTTGATCCAGACCGATTCTTTTATTCGCGCGATCATCAAGCAGACCGACCTGGAGTCCGAGATGAACGCGGGGGATGAGGTGGTCAATCGCCTCATCGAGGGGGTGCGCAAATCTGTCTGGGCGCAGCCGCTGGGCAACAATCTCATCCAGGTGGGCGCAGTGGACGAGAAAGGGCCGCTTGCCGAGCAGATGGCGAAAGCGCTGGTCGAGGCGTATATCCAGTGGCGGATCAGCGCTGACCAGGAAGAGAGCGCATCCGCGCAGGTTTTCTTCGAGGAGTTGGTACAGACCTACCAGGACGATTTGGAGGTGGCCCGAGAGGAGCAACACGCCTTTCTCGAAGAATATCCCGACCCCGTGCGTGGCGATCGGTCCACCGCTGAGCAGGTGCAGATGAACCAATTGCAGGCGGCCGTGAATGAGGCTAACACGCGGCTCACGAACGCGATTGAAAAACTCGAGAGCGCCAAATTGGCCTTGGCGCAGTCGGAGAGCAAGGCCCGGCAGTCCTACCGGCTGCTCGATGTGCCGCGCGCGCCGCCCAAGGTCGAAAGCTCCAAAACGAAGCTGGTGATGAACCTGGTGATCATGGCCGTGGTGGGATTGATCCTGGGGGGCATTGGCACGGCCGGCGCGGCGCTGCTCGACAGCAGCTATCGGTTCCCGGTTGACGTGCAAAA
>CAZYHE010000202.1:2000-7785 GCA_964647225.1 uncultured Anaerolineales bacterium | reverse complement strand
AGGATCAGGTCGGCCACCAAGCCTTGCGTGAACATGGCGCTCCCCGCGCCGATCAACACGATCTTTTGGCGAGTCATGCGGTTCTTCCCCTTCACGAAATGTAGTGCAAGATGCCATCTTGCGCTACAGCGTCAGCGCGTGATGACCCAGAGTAAGCCCTGCAAGAGGCCATAGCTGATCGCGGCCCCGACGGGGAAGGCCGCGGCGATGGCTGTCCGCCGCGCCAACTCGACCAGACCGTGCTGGCGCAGCCAACCGCGGGTGAAGTCGGGCGCGGGCGCATCCGCGCTGGCGGCCCGCAGGCGCAGCGCCCTGGCCGTGGCGACGCTCGACCGCAGGTAGTCTTCTGTCAGGAAAACGTAGATGAGCCACAGCAGCCCCAGCACCACCAGCCCAACGCGGTCGGCAATGAACGCCTGACCGCCCATGTTGAAAAAGTGGCGCGGTTCGCTGGCGTTTCGCAGCAGAATTGCCAGAGCCAGTGGGCCGATGGTCGAGCGCACAGCTTGCAGCGCCGCGGCGAATGCCGCGGCCAGGGCCAGCCAGGCCAGCCAGGCCAGCCCGTAGCTCAAGCCGTCGCGCCAGGTCAGCCTGGGGTGCTCAGCGGCTGCGAACGACTTCACCCCGCCAACCTTCAGCGCCACCGCACGAGCAACTCGAAGATGCCCCGCAGGATGAAGTAGAGGACGGCGATCGCCCCCGGGAAGATCGCCGAAAGGGCCGTCCGTCGCAGCAGGGGATCCAGGCTCCAGCGTTGCAGACTGGTCTCGACCAAAGGTTGGGCGGATTCGGAGAAGGTCGCCCGCAGCCGCCGCTCGCGCGCCAATTTCACGCCGCCGCGGAGCCACTCCTCCAGCCAGATCAGATAGACGACCCAGATGATTGCGAAGACGATCAACGCCGCGCGATCCAGCGAATTGACCATGCCGCGCAACTCGACGGTACGGGTGAGGTAATAGGGATTGCGGAGCAGCAGGATCGTGAGCGGCGGCGTGAGCGCGCCGCGCAGCACCAGCATGAGCACTCCGGCCGCGCCGCTCCCGATGATCCACAATGCGTAAGCTAACAGATAGGCCAATGTGTCGCGCCAGGTGAGCCTGGCGGACATTTCGTTTCTAATGGATGCCGACATGATCTCCTCGATATGTTTCGTTCAATCAACCGGATGCCGGTGCTGCAGGCGTTCATGTTCCCAGGCCGCGAAGTTGGCGGGCGGCTGGATGATCTCGGCCTCTGGCTTGCGTTCGAGCCGCGCGGCCTCGCTGGGGCAGCCGGTGACGCACAGCCCGCAGCCGATGCAGCGCAGCCGATCCACGACCGAAACGCCGTCCGCCTCGCTGATCGCGGCGACCTGGCAGCGTGTGACGCACGCGCCGCAGCCCAGGCAGGTGTCTGGGTCAATGATCGCGAAGTAGTTGGCATGTGCCACCGAGGTCTTGATCCCGTGTTCGGTGATCCCGCGCAGGATGCCACAGCAGCAGCCGCAGCAGTTGCAGACATAGCCGATCCCGGCCATAACATTGCTGACGGTATGCACCAGTCCGACCTCTTCGGCGCGATCCAACACAGCCAATGCTTCTTCTCGGGAGATCGCACCCGGGCCGGCGCGTCCCTCTAGCGCGGAGAAAGATAGGCACATCTCCAGCGGAAAATCGCATTTCCGCCCGATGTGGTCTTGCTGCACCCGGCAGATGCAATCGCGCAAATGAAACGACTTCGCGGTCAGCAGGATGTTGCGGACATCATCGTACGGCAGCACCCACTCGCTTTTCACCGCGGTCTGCGCGGGGAGCACGCGGTGCAGCGCCGGCTCAGGCCCCATGATCCCGGCTGTTCCGCCGTCGTTGAAGTAATCCTCAACCAGGTGCGCCAGCGCATGATCCATGGTCTCCAATTGCGCTTCGTAGAGACCGACGACAAAGGGCGCCAATCGGAAAAGCATTTGACGGTCGCGACGCTCGAACCAAGCCAGGCCGCGGCGCACCATCTCCTTCAGCCGGGTGCTGGTCTCACGTTCGGATAACCCCACCCGCGCGGCGATGGCATCGGCCGGCTCCATCTCGCCGCGCAGTTGGCCCGCCAGCCAGGCTTCGTCCGGGCTGAAGATCTTCGCCAGCAGCCGTAACTCGACGCGGGACGGCGTGCGGGGAAAGCCGTTCGGCAGGCTATCCAGCGCATCTATGAGTCGTTCGTAGGATTCATCGCTCATCGGTTCACCCCTCGTGCGCGCCCAACACAATCGGCGTAGCGCGTAGCTACATCATACCCGAAAACGCCGATTGCGACCAATTGGCGCGCGTGTCTTATCTCCCGTCAAACCGCACCCGCAGCGCGACGATCTCGAACGGCTGCATGGCGAAGGTGACGGCCTGGCCGGCGGCCGCCAGTTCGGCGTCCCCTTCCTCCACCAGGTTGCAGCGCGTCACCTGCTGCCACGGCCGCGGCGAGCGCAGCGTCACCGGCCCGCGGCCGCCGTTCGGCTCGTAGAGGCGCACGATCCAGCCGTCGCCATCCTCCGCCGGTTTGATCGCTTCCAGGATGGCCGGGCCGGTGACTTCCAGGAAGGAGTGGGCAGGCTCGGTCGGAGACCGGCCCGAGCTGGCGGAAGCGGCATCCCCCACCACGCACACCACCGGCACGTTCAATTCCCAACCCCGGCGCACCGTCTCGCCCGCGCCCCACTCGCCGGCGTGCGGGAAGAGCGCATAGGTGAACTCGTGCTGGCCGCGGTCGGCGTCCGGGTCGGGCGATTCGGGGCCGCGCAGCAGCGTCAGGCGCAGCACGTTGTCGCGCACATCGTAGCCATATTTGCAGTCGTTCAGCAGGCTGACCCCGTAGCCCGTCTCCGAGAGGTCGGCCCAGCGGTGGGCGCACACCTCGAACTTCTCCTGCTCCCAGGAGGTGTTGCGATGCGTGGGCCGTTCCACCGCGCCGAATTGGATCTCGAAGCTGGCCCGCGGTGCGCGCACCGCCACCGGGAACGCGGCCTTGAGCAACACCTGCCGCGCCTGCCAGTCGGCGTGGGTGACGAAATCAATGCGCGGCAAGTGATCGTAGACGCGCAACTCTTGCGCGAGCGTGCTGCCCCGATAGCGGCGGGTGATGCGCAGGCTGGCGCGGACTGGGCCGGCCTCGATCACCTCAATCGTCGTGCCAGGATCCCAGTCATAGGCGCGCTTCTCGAAGGTGGCGTGGATGTTCCAGGCCGATTCGCGCTCCGGGCCGTCCTGGAAGAGCTGCAGATCGTTGGCGCGCTGGCCGGCGGGGATCACCTCGCGGGCGGCGCGTTTGTCCAGCAATCGCGTGAGGCAGCCGTCGGCGTCCAACTCGATGCGGAAGAAGCGGTTCTCGATCAGCCGCGGGGAGACCCGCAGGCTGGAAGCGGTGGCCGCCGCGGCCTGGCGCACCGTGAAGCGCGCGTAGCCGGTCGCGGGCAGGCCAGCGGCGGCGAACGCCAACTCGACCTCGCCGTCCGCCTGGCGCACGACCTGAGCGGCCGCGACGCGGCCATCCGCCGCGACCAATTCGATCTCCGGCGCGCAATCGCAGCCCATCTGGACCGGCAGCGCGCCCTGGGGCAGGGCCACGGTCGCGACATCGCCGCGCGGCCAGGAGAGGCTGTTGAACGCCACGATCTCGCCGGCCCCGGCCACCTGCGCCGCGATCCCGCGCCAGGCCGCGTCGCGCACCGTGCGGGCGGTCTCGGCCGTGCGGGCGTGATCGGCCGCGGCCTCGGCATACACCTCACCGATCGAGCTGCCGGGGAGGATATCGTGGAACTGGAGCAGCAACAGATTTTCCCACGCGGCGTCGAGCGGTTTCAGATCCACCGGGACGCCGGCCGCTTCGGCCATGAACCCGGCGATCTCGGCCTCGCGCAGCAGCAACTCGTTCACCCGGTTGGCGCGCTTGATCTCGGCGTGCGTGGTGTAGGTGCCACGGTGCGTCTCCAGGTAGAGTTCGCCGATCCAGGTGGGGAGATCGGGTGACAGGGTGACAGGGTGACAAGGTGACAAGGTGACAGGGTGACACGGTGACTGTGCGCTGACGCCTGCCTCCTGACCCCTGATGCCTGATTCCTGCCCCCTGACGCCTGCCTCCTGACCGAGCGCCGCGCGCACGTCGTCGAAGTAGGCTTCGCCGCCGCCTTGCCGTGTGGCGGGCAGGCCGGGGAACGCGCCGGCGCGGGCGGTGAATTCGAGCATCTCTTCGGTCGGCCCGCCGCCGCCATCGCCGAAGCCGAAGGGCAGCATCACTTCGTCGTAAATCGCCTTCTGCTCAAAGTTGTCCCAAGCGATCATGAGTTGCTCGGGGTTGGGCCAACCGTTGTAGTAGTTGCGCAGCTTCGGGATGTGCGCGAGGACACGGCTGCCATCAACGCCTTCCCACCAGAAGAGGTTCACCGGGAAGAGATTGCGCGCCTGCCAATGGAGCTTGTTGGTGTAGAAGTCATGGAGTCCGCACCCGGCCAAAATTTGCGGCAGCGACGCCGGGTAGCCGAAGACGTCGGGCAGCCACAGCGAATGGGGCCGCGCGCCGAACTCCTCCCGGAAGAAGCGCAGCCCGTGGAGCATCTGGCGGATCAGCGCCTCGCCCGACGGCACGTTGCAGTCCATCTCGACCCACGGCCCGCCGGTGCATTCCCAGCGGCCGGTCGCGACCCACTTCTTGATCTCCTCGTACAGCGCGGGGAAGTGCGCTTTGGTGTACGCGTAAAGCTGCGGCTGCGAGCAGGAGAAATGATAGTCCGGGAAGCGTTCCATCATCCGGCACGCGGTGGCAAAGGTGCGGGCGCATTTGCGCACCGTCTCGCGCAGCGTCCAGAGCCAGGCGGTGTCAATGTGCGAGTGGCCGGTCAGATAGATGCGGCCGGCTTCGGGATCGGGCGCGATGGCGGCGATCCGCTCGGCCAGGAGCGCACGGGCGGCGAGCACCTGGCGGCGATACGCATCGGCCGGCGCGGTCAGATCTACGAGGAGCAGCGCGGCCTCCAGGCTGGCCTGGATGAGTTGTTTGCGTCGGGCATCCTTCGCCTGTTGGCTGGCCTCCCAGGTGAACCAGAAGTCGAAGTAGGCGGCCTCGATCTCGGGATCCACCTGGACGAATGCGACCTCGCGCAGGCGGCCGCGCTCGCGGCGCAGCTCGGGCCGGTGGAGCGACGCGAGCAGGGATACGAATTCCGCCGTCAATTCCAGGCGGCCGGCGTTCGGCACGGCCACGCGCAGGTGGTTGGTGTCAATCCCGGCGTAGGGCCGGCCATCCACCGACAGCAGCCCCTCCAGCCCCTCGGCGTCGAACTGGATGAACAGCCCTTCGGCCGGTGCGTCGGGGGGCGTTTCTGCGGTCGTTTGGATGAACAGCGTTTTGCCCGCGGGCCAGGCGCTCTCGCCGGGGATCTCGGCCCAGTCGCCGTCGAAGCGATAGTCGCCGGGGGCCAGAAAATCGGCCGTGCGCGCCTGCCACGGCCCGATCGGCCAGCGCGCGCGGATGGCGCTGCGCCGGATGGTGTCGAGCTTCATGCGGATGATGCGGTCGTCCATGGGGTTTACCTCTTTGTCATAAGAGATGCGACACGCCGGGCCGCGGTTGAGGTTGGCGGCCGGTCATGGGGTATCCATGCGCATCATAGCACAAACTGGCCGGAGGGCGAAATAGCCGGCTGTCGCTGGCTGTGCTATACTACGTCACCGTGAGCGAATCAGCCACCCGACCTCAATTAACGGGAGATCCCATGCTTCCAATTCTAGCCCGCCAGATACACCTGGATTTTCACACCTCCGAGCAC
>CAZYHE010000202.1:0-1990 GCA_964647225.1 uncultured Anaerolineales bacterium | reverse complement strand
AGCACAAACTGGCCGGAGGGCGAAATAGCCGGCTGTCGCTGGCTGTGCTATACTGCGGCTCTGCTTTCCAAATCATTCTCACGCATGGGAGAACCACATGCTTCCAATTCTAGCCCGTCAGATCCACCTGGATTTTCACACCTCCGAGCACATCCCGGGGGTGGGCAGCCGTTTCGACAAGACCCAGTGGCAGGAGGCGCTGAAACTCGGCCGCGTCAACTGGATCAACATCTTCGCCAAGTGCCATCACGGCTGGAGCTACTATCCGTCGCAGATCGGCGCGATTCACCCCACCTTGGAGTTCGACCTGTTTGGCAGCCAGATCGCGGCGTGCCATGAGATTGGCGTGCGCGCGCCGATCTACTACACGGTCGGCTGGTCGGTGCATGACGCGGAGACGCACCCCGAATGGTGCGTGCGGCGAGAAGATGGCGGCATCGGGTCCACCAACTGGGACGACAACGCCAAACCCGGCGACCGCAAGCCGAACTTTTCGTGGCAGTTCATGTGCCCCTCCGGCGGCTACCTCGATCTGATGCTGCGCCAGACCGAGGAGATTTGCCAGCGTTACCCGACCGATGGCCTGTGGTACGACATCACCGGCGGGCCGCCCTGCTACTGCGAGAATTGCCGTCGGGGGATGAAGGATGGCGGCTACGATGTGGGCGACCCGGAGGCGGTCTTTCAATACGGCGCGACCAAGTGGCGTCATTTCTATGCTGAGTGCAAGAAGGTCCTCTACCGTTACCACCCCGAAGCAACCGTCTACTTCAACGGCACGACCATCCTCCACCCCGACACGCGCGGGCGCAACGTCAAGGCGCGGCTCTTCGATGACAACTCGCAGCAGGAGCTTGAGGACCTGCCCACGACCTGGGGCGGCTACGACAAGCTGCCGCTGCGCGCCAAGTTCTTCCACACCACCGGCAAATCCCTGATCGCGATGAGCGGCAAGTTTCACACGAGTTGGGGCGAGTTCGGCGGCTTCAAGCACCCGGACGCGCTGCGCTTCGAGGCCGGCTCGATGCTGGCGTTCGGCGCGGCGTGCAATTTCGGCGACCAACTCCACCCGTCGGGCGAGATGGACCTGGCAACCTACGCCAACATCGGCCAGGCGTTCGCGTACGTCGAGCAGATCGAGGAGTACGCGCTGGACGCCGTGCCGGCCGCCAACCTGGGTCTCTGGTTCTCCAACTCCAAGCCCGATGACGAGGGCGCGGCGATCATGCTGCTGGAGACGCAGACCGACTTCCTGGTGGTGGATCCGGCGAAAGACCTGGCCCAATACGCGGCCATCATCCTGCCGGGCGCGGCCTGCCTCAGCGCGGACGAGGCGGCGAAGCTGAACGCCTACGTGGCGGGGGGCGGCAGCCTGCTCGTGTTGGGCGAGAGCGCCCTGGACGCGCCGCGCACGCGTTTCCTGCTCGACGTGGGCGCGGATTACCTGGGGCCGGCGAATTATGACGATGACTTCACGGTCGCGGGCGAGGCGCTGCTGCGTGGCCTGCCGGCCAGCCCCTTCCTTAATTATGAGGCCGCGTTGCGGGCGCAGCCCCACGCCGGAACCGAGACACTGGCGACGATCCAGGAGCCGTACTTCAACCGCACCTACGGTCGCTTCTGTTCGCACCAGAACACGCCGTACCAGCTTGAGCCTGCGGGGCACCCCGCCGCATTGTGCAAGGGCCGCGTCGTCTTCCTGCCGCACCGCCTGGGCAAGCTCTACTACGAGCACGGCGCGCGCGTCCACCGCGATCTCTTCGTCAACGCGTTGCGCCTGATCTACGCACAGCCGATGGTGGCGACCGCGTTGCCGAGCGCCGGCCGGGTCAGCCTGATGTGGCAGCCACAGCACCGGCGCTATGTCGCGCACCTGCTCTACGGCGCGCCGCTCCAGCGCGGCCGCTGCCTGGTGATCGAAGATCTGCCGCCGCTGTTCGACGTGCCGTTGACGGTGCGCGTGCCGGAGGCGATCACCGCCGCCTATCTC
>CAZYHE010000201.1:6907-7789 GCA_964647225.1 uncultured Anaerolineales bacterium | reverse complement strand
CACCACGCACTACTCGGCAAACAAATACGCCACCAACCCCGCACACTCCCGAAAATCGGGCACGATCAGGTCGGCGCCGGCCTCGATCAGGCTGGTGCGCTTCCAGGCGTCAATCCCGGCCCGGTTGGCTTCGTCGGATGCGACGCCGACCGCGATGCCGCCGACCGCCTTGCTGTCCTCGATCTCGACGAAGCCATCGCCGAACGCCACGAACTCCGGGCCGGCCAGGCGATTCTCCGCGATGATCAGCTCGATCAGGATCTTTTTGGAGAAGTTGATGTAATCGTCTTTCGCGCCGTAGATGCCGGCGAAGAAAGGCGTGAGTTGGAGCGCGGCCGCTTCGTCCAGGACGTAAGGCTCATCGGTGCCGGAGGCCAGGTAGCAGCGCACCCCGCGGGCGGCCAACGCCTGGAGCATGGCCCGGCCGCCCGGCACCATCAACTCGTCGGGCGGAATCCGGCCTGCCTTGAGATCGGCCACGCGGTGCTGGATGCGCGCCCACAGCCCGTCGAGGTAGATGCGTTTGTATTCCAGCGGATCGCGCGGCGCGCCCCCGCGCTTCGCTACCTCGTCGGCCAGTTGGATCATCTGGTAGATCGTCTGTTTGCCGGTGAGCCGGGTGACGAACTCGGTGACGACCGCGGTGATCTCGGCCTCGCCCTCGTGTTCGGGGGTGTCGAGCAGCCACTCGACCATCAGCGGGATCATCACCCCCTGCCAGCCCTCGCGGATCAGCGAGAGAGTCCCGTCGAAGTCGAACAGCGCGTGGCGGATGCGGCCACGGATGATGTTTGGGTGGATGATTTCGAGCATGTGCCTGCCTTTTGGGGGACGGTAGGTTGGTAGATGGGTAGATTGGTACATTGGTACATTGGTAGGTTA
>CAZYHE010000201.1:0-6897 GCA_964647225.1 uncultured Anaerolineales bacterium | reverse complement strand
CAATCCACCAATTTCCCAATCTACCAACTTACCAACGTACCAATCTACCAATTTCCCAACTTTCCAATCTACCCTCGTACCAACGCTTCCGCCAACGCGGCCGCGCCCCAGAGCGGCGCATCATCGCCCAACGTGGCGGGTACGATTTCGACGCGCATCTGCGGCAGCGCGTGATGGCGGGCCGCGCCGCGCACGATTTGCCACCACCGTTCGCCGGACTTCGTGACGCCGCCCCCCAGGACGATCCGTTCGGGGTTCATCAGGTTGATCGCGCCGCCCAGCCCGATGCCGAGCGCCTCGGCCGCGTCATCGCGCAGCGATTGGGCCAGCGGATCGCCTTCCGCCGCGGCCTGCGCCACCATCTGCGCCGTGACCGCCTCCGGCCGTCCGCCGGCCAGCGCCAACAGCCGCGCCCCCGCGTGTTGCGTATTGCGTATTTCGTCGGCCAGCCGCGCCCGCGCCTTCGCCGCGATGCCCCAGCCGCACGCCTCGGCCTCCAGGCAACCGCGCTTTTCGCACACGCACGGCACGCCGCCGGGCCGCACGACGATGTGGCCGATCTCGCCGGCCATGCCGTCGGCCCCGCTCCAGATGCGACCGCCCAACACCCAGCCGCCGCCGATCCCGGTGCTGACGGTGACGTAGAGCAGGCTGGCGCACCCCCGGCCCGCGCCGAAGGTCCACTCGCCGAGCGCCGCGACGTTGGCGTCGTTGTCTACCGCCACCGGCGCGCCCAACTCGGCCTGGAGTCGTTCGGCCAGCGGGGTCTCCTCCCAGCCCGGCACATGGTGCGACAGCCGCACCAGCCCGCGGGTCGCGTCCACCGGCCCGCCAAAGCTGACCCCGATCGCGACCAGGCGGCCGGGATTCTGCGCCAGCAGCCCGCGCGCCAACCCCAGCATCGCGGCCTGATCATAATTCGCATCCGCGCCCGGCGGCGAAAAGACGCGGCCGTGGGCCAGCCAGGCTCGTTCGCCGGGCACAAGCAGCGCGGCGGTGTGCTTGGTGCCGCCGTAGTCGAAGGCAAGGAGGAGTTTTTGGGAAGTTGAAGACATATTATGAGACTCTTCCGCTGAAAGTCGCCTGGGTGGTAGATTGGCAGGGTGGTCAGTTGGTAGATTGGTACAGCCGGATGTACTCCCAGTTTACCCATCTACCAATGTACCAATCTACCAAGTTACCCATCTACCGCTTCACTCACACATCGCCAAAAACACCGCGTGCAAAATCACCAGGTGCGCGTCCTCGATCACCTGCATCGAGTCGTGCGGCACGATCACGCAGATGTCGCAGTTGTCCTTCAGCTTGCCGCCGTCGCGACCGGTCAGGCCGATGCGGGTGAGACCCATCTCTTTGGCCGTGTCCATCGCCCGCAGCACGTTGGGCGAGTTGCCGCTGCCCGAGAGCGCGATGATCACATCGCCCGGCTCGGCCAGCGAGGCCAGCGGCTCGGCGAAGATCACATCGTAGCTCACGTCGTTGGCATACGCGGTCAGGGTCGAGATGTTGTCGCTCAGGCACACCAGCTTGAGGCGCGGGCGGTCGGGCCGGATCGTGCTCTTGAGCATGTCGTTGACGAAGTGCGACGCGTTGGCCGAGCTGCCGCCGTTGCCGCAGGTGAAGATGCGCTGGCCGCCGGCCTGGGCCGCGCGCAAGGCCGCGACAATCTGCTGGATCGGCGCGTCCGGGATCTGCGGCAGGACGCGCGCGACGGTCTGGAAGTAGTCGGATGGGTTGGGCATGTTCGCTCCTTGGCTGATTCGACGATTACAAAGATCATCCCTATTCTACCGCAAGCGCGGCCAAACTCGGAAATAGGAGGCTGCCTGGCTGGGTGCGGTTCAGGGTTTTGCAGCGGCAGGCGCCATGTCTGGCTTGAAACGTGCCCGACCGACAGGCATGTGTCGCCAGGGATGATTGGCCGGCGGGCGCCATGGTTGGCCTGGTTGCACTTGGGCAGGTGGTACACTTGGTTGCGACGCTGCTGCGACACAGGTGTCGACGGTGCGTGCTGGCGGTGGCGTAACAGCGCTGGGTGGTGGCGCAGTGGGCTGGGCCGGTGCGCGGCTGCTGGCTGTGCGGCGCTTGTGGCGGCGCTCAGCGCGCCGCTGCTGTTCTTGCTGGCGCAAGGTACGTACGATCTGCGGCCAGGCATCATCCCATTGATCATTGCAGACAATATTGCGCAGCGCCAGCATCGGATCAACATGGGGTCGCGCCCAGTGCATGCCGCTGCCCTTGAGGCGCACTTCGACCACCAGCTTGTTGGCACTCTCCACCGCCCCGTCGCCAATCGGCCAGCCTGCCGCCAGGAATGTTGGATATTGCATCTGGGCGGCGCGCTTCTCCAAGTAGGCCAACGGTGCAGCTAAGTTAGCCGACTCGGGCTGGGCCGTCGCCAGGCGCCGTACCTCAGCCAATACCTCAGCGGGGCCGGCGTGTTTGAGCTCATGCAACTGCGTCGCGAGCCAACTCTAGGCCGCACGGCTCCCGGCGCCCAAGCTGGCTTGGCCCACGATCGCAACGTGCTCCCCAGCATGCGGCAAGTCCAAGATGCGCACGGCATCGGCCCGATGATGATCGGCAAACTTCTGCAGCCATTCCGAACCATCCGTCACGAAACGCACTGCGCCCGCCGTCTCGATCCCGCGCCGCTGAGTTTCGACCAGGGCCAAACGTTGGAAAGTCTCTGAGTCGGTCAAACGCGAGAAGTCAGACGGCTCGGTGGTATGAATCACCGTCTCCCCCTTGATGGTCTGCGGCGGCTGTACCACACCCAGCACCAGGGTTTTGACCTCGGCCCACTCCCCGCCTACTAACGGGACGTGCGCGCCATCCACGCTCATAAACAATTGCGCTGGCCCAGCGGGCGGCGCCGGCAATTCCCGCTCAATCCGCAGCACCTCCGCCGTCTGCCAGGCTACATAAGCCGCCCCAGCCGCCTCAGCCACGCGTTCGGCCGTTGGCCGCGATACATCCGTCTGATCGAAGCTGGCGTCATCTACAGCCACCCAGCATGGGAGGACATCATCGAGTGGGAGAATCTGCGCGCTCACCTTCAGCGGATTGATCAGCTTGCGCCCCAAGTGCTGGTGGGCTGATCATGTACGCCGCTCTCGAACAGCTTGCGCGCACCGAGTTTGGCGATGTCGTTACTGGAGTCCGGCGCCTCGGACGCAGAGCCGGCGTGACGCTCAAGCTGCGTTTACTGATCCGTGCCGGCACGTTTGTGGATATCTGGTTGAGTCCTATGGCCACACAGTATGCCTATCATTGGGAACAACGCGGGCAGCGCGGGCGAATTGACCGTCACGACAATGCACCCGATCATCCCGGCATTTCCACCCATCCCAAGCATTTTCGCCACGGCGCAGAAGAAACGATTGAGGCCAGCTATATCCCCGACATCCCGGCAGAAGCGTTGCGCTATTTCCTTAGCTTCGTTCGCAACCGTCACGCGGCCCTAAATCTATAGCGGAACAACGGTGGCTATCCTTCGCTCACCGTTCGCGTATCCCCTGCCACAGCAGCAACCCCGCCCCCGCCACCATCCCCGCCGAAACCGCCGTCGTCAACGCCAGCCCGCCGCTGCTCCACAGCCGCGGCGCAATCACAGAAACCGCCATGACCCCGGCCGAAATCAGCGCGGAATTGACCGCCATGACTATGCCGCGGGCCTCCGGCGCCAACTCCGAGACAAGCGGCAGCGCCGACACGATTGCGAACTCCGAGGTCAAGGCGACGAGCACCATTGCAGCGAGCGTGACGCCGAGTGCGCCGGACAGCCGCGGCAGCGCGAGGTAGGCCAGGGCGTTCAGCGCCAGGCCGACCAGCAGCGCCCGCCGCTTCCCGACGCGATCCACGATCCCCGCCGAGGTCGCGGCCGCGATCAGTTCGGCCACAGCGATGACGATCGAGGCCAGCCCCAGGGTCGCGACCGGGAGGCCGAACTGGCTCTCGAACCAGGCGCCGTAGACCATGAAGAGATTTTCATTCGCCGTGACGACCAGCACGCTGACCGCCAGCATGGCCGCCGTCGAACGCGTCAGCCACACGGGCCGGCGCCACAATGTTCGTAGTCGCGACTTCAGTCGCCCGTGAGACGCAGGATGACTGAAGTCGCGACTTCCAGAGGCGCCCGCCTGGGCTGTGGGGTTCAGCCGAAACGTGGCAAAAACAGCCGCGATACCGAGCAAGGCAAGCACCGCGAACGGGGACTGCCAGCCGAATCGGGCGATCAGCAGACCCGCCAGCGGCACGCCGACCAGCCAGGAACCCGCCCATGTCAGCTCGATGATCCCCAGCGCCCGGCCCCGCCGCTCGTAAGGCACCGCGTCGCTGACATAGGCTTGCATGGCCGGGTCGAACGCGGCCTTGCTCAGCCCCAACAGCACGAACCCGGCCAGCGCCACGGCTATGCCCAATCGGAAGCCGGGCGCGGCCAGCGGAGACGCCAACAGGAGTGCGCCCCCCGCCAACGCCAGCAGCCCGCCGAGCATCACCCCGCGCCGGCCGATCCGGTCGGACAGCCAGCCGTAGAAGGGGCTGGTCATGCCGGCCAGGGCGCGCACGCCCACCAGCAGGCTCGCGGTTTCCAGCGGCAGACCCAGCCCGCGCGCGATGACGGGCAGAAACGGATAGACGATGCGAAACTGCGCGTTGATCAGCAGGCGCGCGAAGAGGATGGCCGCCAGCGGCCGCCGCATATCAGGCTGTGTCACGCGGCCGCCCGATACCCGGTCGCCAGCCAGACCCCTTCCGTGGATCCTTCGGTCACAGGGTTATAGCCCGCCAGCAGTCGCCCGGCGATCCGCACGTTGTCCAGCACGATGTTGCCGGCTTCATCCACCGGCTGCAGGCGCGCGTTGGCCCGCACGCCGGCATAGTGCGCCGCGTGCCCCGACTCCGCGAGGAATTTAGCATCGAACCAATCGCCCAGCCCGCCCGGCGCGTGGACGGGGAGACCGAACACCGCTTCGCGCAGCTCCCCGCGGTGGTTGCTGGTGATCCCGCCGCCATACAGCCCACCCGTCGCCAGGATGATCGTGTCCGCACGGTAGATGGCCTCCCGGACGACGCCGGGCACGACCACGCCAGACCCTAAAGGTCTTCGGAGACCTTTAGGGTCTTCGTCAATTACCCCGCGCGTTGCGGTCATGTCGAGCAGGATCGGGACGCCGGCCCGCGTCAACGCGGCCTTGAACGCGTCGAACAGCCGCATCCCCGGCACGCTGGGCGGCAGGGTCGGAATCTCGAACACGGGCACGCCGAGGCGGTCTTGCAGATCGCGCCAGGCTTCGGCATGCTGCGCCAGCCCGATCACCGCCGGCAGACCGACGCGCGTTGCGCCAGCGAGCCGCGGCTTGAGTTGCGCGGCGACTCGCGCCCGCACCTCGGCCCGCTCGAACAGCCGCGCCAGCCCGACCGGCGTCAGGTCGAAGCGGCTGGCCGCGGCCATCTCCGGCAGATCGAAGGCCGCGCTCTGGGCCGTGATGCCCTGGCGCGCCAGGTTGTCGGCGCACAGCTTGGGGTAGAAATCGCGCCAGCCGGCCGGTCCGGCGATCAGCATGGCGCCGGGCCGGCGCAGGTCGCCCGCGGCGAAACTTTCGGGAACCACCGCGGCCGGCGCCGCCGCGCCGAGCGCGGTGGGCAGCCGGAAGTTGCCCGACAGGTCGCCGAGGTAATTCAGCCCGACCGGCGCGCACACTTCGCGCAGGGCCGCGATGCCGCCCGCCAACGCGTCCCGGCCGGCCACAGCATAAGGATGCGCGGGGTGCGCGGCGCTCCAGCTATCGAGGGCCGCGGCCAGAGCTTGCCCTGAGCCTTCGGCGTGAGCGCTCAGCCGAACGCTTGTCGAAGGGTCGCCCGCAGTGTCCAGCACACCGATCCAGCCGGGGCTGATGTGTGTCGTGCCGATCCCGGCCGCCAACACACGCACCTTCGCGCCGCGCCGCCGCGCCACCCACGCGGCCAGCAATCCCGCCGGCCCCGCGCCGATCACGAGAACGTCTTCCGACGAAACGACCATGCGAAATCTCCTTGACAGGCTCCGAAAACCTCACGCGAGTGCGGCTCCGGCAAGCGCCACCAGTCCAAATGCAATAATCACCGCGCCCGAAACCCGGTTCACCCATATCAGACCGGATGCCCCGAAGCGCTCCCGAAACAGACTGACCCCGCCGCTCAACAGCAGCCACCAGGACGCCGAGCCGAAAAAGACCCCGACGACGAGCAGAAGCGCCGAGGCGTAGTCGCCGCCGGCGTTCGCCAGCCCCAGGCCGGCGAAAACCGCCGCAAACGAAAGGATCGTCATCGGGTTGGTCAGCGTCAGGAAAAAGGTCGAGGCGTAGACGCCACTCAACCCGGCGCCGCTCGCTGCCGCGGGCCGCTCGGCCGGCCTCGTGAGCAGGGCGCGCGCCCCCAGATAGCACAAAAACAAGCCACCGATCAGCCGCAGCCAAGTTTGCTGGCTGACCAGGAACCCCGAAATGAACGTCAAGCCGAACGCGGCGATGCAGCCATAGATCGCGTCCGCCGTCGCCGCGCCCAGCCCCGACACCAGACCGGCGCGCCGCCCTTCGGCCAGCGTGCGACGGATGCACAGGACGCCGATCGGGCCGACGGGCGCGGCGATGGAAAGGCCGATGATGTACCCTTTGAGCAGAAGGCCGGCGTCCAAATCAGCTCTCCACCGTGAAGACCAGCGTGCCCTCGGCGTTCTCTGCCCGGGCGATCAGTTGGGTGGTGTATCCAGGCATGGTTTCCTCGTAACGAGATGTCGTCCGCGCGATCGGCGCGTTTTGCGGCCACAAACCAGTTGACACAAACTACCTTTAGATGTATAATGCAGTCACTAAATAAACCGGTCCGACCGGTTTTCCGCCCCCGATGATAAGG
>CAZYHE010000200.1:0-7805 GCA_964647225.1 uncultured Anaerolineales bacterium | reverse complement strand
GTCTACTTGAACCATCCCGATCTGGCGTCGGGCATCTGGACCAACCCGGGCGAGATCCCCGGCAATGGCCTCGACGACGACGGCAACGGCTTCGTCGACGACGTCCACGGCTGGAACTTCGCGCTGAACAATAACGCCGTGGCCGATGACTACGGCCACGGCACCCATGTAGCGGGCATCGCCGCCGCGCGGATCAACAACGGGATCGGCATCGCGGGCATGGCCGGCGGCGCCACGATCATGCCGGTGAAGGTCTTCCAGCCACCCCCGAACGTCATCGGCACCTACGAAGACCTGATCATGGGGATCATCTATGCGACCGACAACGGCGCACGCGTGGTCAACATGAGCCTGGGCGCCACCTCCTACAGCCGCGGAGAGGAAGCCGCGGTGGACTATGCCTGGGCGCATGGCGTGGTGGTTGTGGCGGCGGCCGGCAACAATGGGGCCAACGTCTATCATTACCCGGCCGCGCATCCGAACGCAATGGCCGTAGCCGCCACTGATGCCTCGGACCAGCGCGCCTCTTTCTCGAATTGGGGTGATTTCGTGGACGTGGCGGCGCCGGGGAATTGGGTCTATTCCACGATGCGCGGCAATTACTACGGCTCGATGAGCGGCACCAGCATGGCATCGCCGCACGTCGCGGGGCTGGCCGCGCTCATCTTTTCGTTGAATCCGCAACTGACCAACGCCCAGGTGCGTGAGATCATCGAGCAGAACGCCGACGACCGAGGATCGCCCGGCTGGGATCCGTACTTCGGCCACGGCCGCATCAACGGCCGGAAGGCGCTGGCCGCCGTGCCGCTACCACCGCAGCCCAGCCCCAGCCCCACGCCACACCCGCCGCTGACGGAATGGCCGGCCGGATGCCAGGATTTGATCACGGATGGCAACTTCGAGGCGGGGTTGGGGAATTGGCAGGCCGATGGCGCGTGGACGATTGACACGACGCGCGCCTATTCCGGCACATACGCGGCGCACTTCGCGGGCGGCCCTAACGCCGCCGGCCTGTTGACGCGCACCCTGGCGTTGAGCCAGACGATGCAGCTCGCGACCGGCCCGGCCCCCACGGAGGCCACGCTCTGGTTTGCGTACCGGATCGAGAACGCTGATGGTGGGTTGGGCAGCACACCCCAGATGCCGTTCGACGATTGGCTGCTGGCCGAATTCCGCACCGCCGACGGCAAACTCATCAGCTCGCTGCTGCGCACGGGCAATTCGGCCGATACGGCCAGCGATGGACTGCCCTGGGATCGTTATCTCTATCGCCTGCAACCCGCCGATCTCGCACCGCTGAACGCAGTCGGGACGGTCAACCTGGTATTCACGGCCGCCAATGACGCCGATAGCCAGCCGACCAGCTTTTGGATTGACGTTGTACGGTTCTGCGTAAGCCGCCCGCGACAGCAGTATTTCCTCCCCATGGTTTTCAACGCGGCGGCCGCTCGATAACACGTGCCACACTTGCAAAGTGCTTCGGAAGTGCCTGGCACGTCATTGCGTGTTGATCCACTCCCGCAGCACCTGCGCCGTGGACTCGAAGGCCAGTTCAGCCCAAGGGATTTCCTCTGGCGCAAACCAGCGGGCTTCGCTGGCATCGTCCTGCGCGGCCAGCGCGCCACCGATCGGCTGGCCGCGGTAGATCAGCAGGATGCCGCGGCGCTCGTTCCAGCCGGCCAGCGCGGCGATGCTGTGCAGGCCGCGCACTTCGATGGCAACCCCGGTCTCTTCGTTGATCTCCCGCGCCACCGCCTCCTGGGGTAATTCGTCCGCGTCCATGTAGCCGGCCGGCAGCGCCCAGAAGCCGATGGCTGGGACGACCGCGCGGCGCACGAGCAGCACCCGGCCGCCATCGCTGACCAACCCGGCAACGGCGACCTTTGGGTCTTGAAACTGGATGAAACCGCAATACCGGCAGCGCCGTCGCACCCGGCCAAAGACGAAATCGTCGGCCAGGGGGGCGGCGCAGCGCGGGCAGTAGGTGAAGAGTTCGGCCATAGGGATCAGGTGTCAGGGATCAGGAATCAGAAAGACGTAGGGGCATGGCCTTGCGCCTGCCCAGGGCGACCGCGGGGGTACGCCCCTACGTCCGCGCTCAGTTTTCGACAGCGGCGCGTACCGCGCGCAGGTTGCTGAACGGAGCGTTGCACGGCGCGACGCAGCCCGATGAGACGATCAGCCGTCGGCCGCCGGTCTGTGCGACGGCATCGGCCACGCGGGCGCGGATTTGATCGGGCGTGCCGCGCAAGATATCTTCCCAGTGCTCCAGCCCGCCAGAGACCGCGCCGGCGAAGCGCCGCATCCCGACGCCCAACGCGGGCGGCGTCTCCCGGTCGTGCCAATTCAACGCCTGGCTGGGGTAGGTCGCGACCAGGTCGAACATCACGTTGACGCCGTGCAGGTGCAGCATGTTGAACCAGCAATCGGCCGCCGCGGCCAGAATCCGCCGATCGTACGGCTCACCGAATTCGCGGTACTCGGCGCTGCTCAACACGCTGTAGGAGGCCCATTGCAGCGCGTAGTAGATCCCGGCGATCCCCTGCGTCTTGCACGCTTCGATGAAAGCGATCGTGCCGCGGGTGATCGTCTCCAGCCCCGCGTGAACGGCAGCCGGGTCGCGGCGCATCTGCACGATCAACCGATCCAGCCCGGCCAGGTGGCGCGCCTGCGCCAGTGGGCTGAAGATCGTCTGGATGAAGGGGACTTCCTCGCCAACCCCCTCGTGGATCAGCTCCAGGCAGCGAAGCTGTCCGCCCAACGCGCCCGCGGCCGGGTCGAGCAGCGGCAGTCGCGCCCAATCCTCCGGCG
The DNA here is from genome assembly GCA_964647225.1 of uncultured Anaerolineales bacterium. GTDB lineage: Bacteria > Chloroflexota > Anaerolineae > CG2-30-64-16 > CG2-30-64-16 > CAZYHE01. The sequence goes on along the minus strand of CAZYHE010000200.1, from coordinate 4,994 downwards.
TCTGGATCACCGTGTTGAGGTACTCGCGCGTCCCCTCGTCACCCCCGCCGAAACGCGTCTGGATGCCCCAATCCACCAGGCAAAAGCTGCTGGCGGGAGACACTTTGATGAAATCCCAATCATACTGAGCCTGCCAGGACAACGTCGCGGCGGCCAGATCGGCCGGCCGCTGGTCGTCGCCGGGAAAATGCCGCCAGAGCGCGACCGCGATGCGGTCGGTCGGCTGGCCGGCGATTGTCGCCAGCAGGCGCTCCCGTCGAGACATACGTGCGTTCATGTTCGCTCCTTCAGAAGTCGTTTCGCCCATTAACCGAACAGCATGCGCCAGAGCCGCGGCCCGAAGATCGCGGCGCCCACGCCGACCGCCGCCACCGCCGTCACCAGCACGGCGGCCGCGCCGACATCCTTCGCCACTTTCGCCATCGGGTGATATTCTTGCGTCAGCAGGTCTACGGCCAACTCCGCTACAGTGTTGACCAATTCAGCCGAGAAGACGGCCCCGATCGTCAGCACCAGGATCGCCCACTCGATGGCCGTCACCTGCAAGCCCCACCCCGCGACGACGGCCAGGCCGGCAATCGCCAGATGCACGCGCAGATTGCGCTCCGTCCGCACCGCGTAGGCGATGCCGGCGAAGGCGTAGCCGAAACCCCGCAGAAACGCGCGCATCGCAGATCATCCTTCTTGATGAATTGCGCGCCCTGAGTGCTGCGCGATCGAAGGGCGTGCAATTCGACAAGCGTTCGACTGAGCGTTCGACTGAGCTCACGCCGAAGTCTCACGCCGAAGTCTCAGCGTCCGTGCCCCAGGATGGCATCCTGCCGCGCCCACATCGCGGCCTCTTCGTCCGGCTCGGCGTGGTCGTAGCCCAGGAGGTGCAGCACGCCATGCACTGCCAGAAGGCGCAGCTCGGCGGCCAATGGGCGGCCCAGCTCGGCGGCTTGCCGGCGGGTGAAAGGCAGCGCGACGATGATGTCGCCCAGGTAGGCGTCCGCCTCCGGCGCGCTGACGAAGCCGGGGGTCGGCTCTTGAGCCGGGAAGGAAAGCACATCGGTGGGGCCAGCCACGCCCCGGTATTGCTGGTTGAGCGCGGCCACGGTTTCATCATCGGCGACGACCAATGTCACTTCCGCATCGGCGCGGCCTTCAGACACGAGCGCGACTGTGATGATCTCCGCCAGGTCGGCGGCGTCCACCTCGGCGGCGAACGGCTCGTCCACCTGGACGCTGATACGCGCTTCCTCGTCCGGCTCAAACGGCGCGCGAGGCTCCGGAATCTCGGTTGGCGGGTGGGACACGACGTTCCTCCTTAGGTAAACGCGCCGCGGGTCGGCCCGGACGGCTTAAACCATCGGGCGGCTCATCGGCGGCTGATTGTTCCGCGGCTCGCGGCGCAAGGGTCGCCTCTGGCGGGTAGGCGATGCGCGGGTGATGGAGGCCGCGCAGCACATCCACGAACGCCCGCCTGATTTCCCGCAGGTCATCCATCGTCAGCGGGCACTCGTCGAGTTGGCCGGACATGACGCGGCTGTCCACGCTTTCGGCGACGATTTGTTCGATCTCTTCGACGGTGCCGGGCCGCTTGGCGCGCACAGTGGCTTCCGCGCCATCCGCCAGCATGGTGATGGCCGTCTCGCGGCTCTGCGGTTTGGGGCCAGAATAGCGGAAACCGGCCCGGTCCACACTCTCCGACACGCCGGCCTGCCGGCTCGCCTGGTGGAAGAAATAAGACACCATCAAGGTCCCGTGATGCTCCGGGACGAAGTCAATGATCCGCTGCGGCAGGTGATATTTGCGCGCCAACTCGATGCCATCTTTCACGTGGCTGATGATGACCTGGGCGCTCGTGTGGGGGTCCAGGCGCGCATGGGGATCGGGGCCTTCGGTCCGGTTTTCGATGAAGAAATAGGGGCGGATCGTCTTGCCGACATCGTGATAATAGGTGCCCACACGCGTCAGCAGCGAATCCGCGCCGATGGCTTCAGCCGCACGTTCGGCCATATTGCTGACGAGCAGGGTGTGATGATAGGTGCCGGGGGCCTTCAGCAGGAGCTGACGCAACAGCGGATGGGTGGGCCGGGAAAGCTCGATCAACTGCAACGGCGTGACCACGCCCGCCAGCGTGCCGACCAGGTACACCCCCAACAGGGTCACCATGATCGTCACGAGGCCGTTGACGAGAGCCAGGATGCCCACCTCGGCGATCCCCAGCAGGCCGCGCTGTTCGCCGATCAGCTTGAACGCCAGCACCACGCACAGGTTGACCAGGATGATGTAGCTGGCAGCAAACGCATAGGTCGCGATGCGCTCGCCACGCCGCAGCTTGAGGGTGCCCACGATGCACCCGACGAGCGCGTAGGCCATCAATTCCAGATTGCCCTGCGTGAGCCAGCCGACCAGCAACGCAAAGAGGCCGGCCGCCACCAGCGCCACCCGCTGGTTGATCAGGAGCGAAATCAACATACTCAGCGCGGCATACGGGAAGAGATAGCGCAAAAGCGGATGGTCCGGCACTGCCAGCCGGGTGAGGAGGACAAAGCCGAGCATGATGACGGCCAGGAGGATCGGCTCAGCGCGTTGCAGCCAGAATCCCGGCTCGGCGCACCAGAGATAGTAAAGCAGGATCGCGCCCAGCAAGAGCACAAACGCCGCGGTCGCGGTCACTTCCAGCCACGACCAGGTCGGCTGGCGCAGCCCCACCGCCTCCAATGCCTCTAGCTCGGACGCGGTGACGATGTCGCCCGCGCGCAGGATCGTCTCGCTGCGTTCGATGGTCACGGTGGCCGGTTCCACGCGGTCGCGGGCCTGCTGGCGGCGCTGTTCGGTTCGTTCGGCGTTGAAGAAGCTATTGGGGACGAGCAAGTCTTCGATGAACGCGGTGACCACCGCGACATCCTCGTCGGAGAGATCCAGCCGAACCCGTGCCGGGATCTTGCGCCGCTCATCGGCCAGATTGTTCTCCCGGATTTCCTCGCGCATGGCGCGATCGAGGACGTTTTGCACTTCATCGGCGACGCGTTCCCACGCCGGGTTCGGCAGAGTCAGCGTGCGGCTGACGACCTCGCGCGGCAGATCCACGGCCGTGACCGCCTTGATCTGAGCCACTTTGCCGGGCAGGTCGCTGAAGCTGTCGGCGCGCACCGATCCGATGAATTCGAGGATGTGATTCGTCAGGGTGAGCTGTTGGCGGCCGATGCGTGCTTGCGGCGGGTCATACACCTCTGGGACGGAATTGGCGGCCAGATCGCGACGCTGTTTGGTCAAAAGCTCGCTGACGTAGATGACCTGGCGCGGGGCAAACACATCCGCCGGCGCAACGTCGCCCACCTGGAGCTGCACCTGTCCGCTGAAAGGCAGCGGCGTCACCAGCGCCAGGATACTCAACACCCCGGTCACAAGCCAAACGACGGAGACGCGCACGCGCGCCGACCACGGGATGTCGTCGGATCCCCAGGGGCGCGCGCGCGGCGCCGGAGCAGGGCGAGGCTCACGAGTTGCGCGTGTCATAACAATCAGCTATCCGCCGGTCGTTCTCATGCCGGCGCAGTTATGCAAGCAGGGCGCGCACGACCCGATTGATGGCCCCGCCATCGGCGATCCCTTTGAGATCGGCGGACAGGCGCTTCATCACCGGGCCAAGCCCCTTCATGTCGGTCACGCCCAGCTCGGCGATGACCGCCACGGCGCGTTCGCGGATTTCCGCTTCACTGAGCTGTTTGGGCAGATAGACCTCCAGCACCTCGATCTCGGCTTGCTCCTGGGCGACCAGATCGGGCCGGTTGCCCTTGGTGAATTCCTCGATGCTGTCGCGGCGCTGTTTGATCTGTTTGCCGACGATCGCCAATACTTCCGCCTCGCTCAGCTCGCGCGCCTCAAGCCCGGCCACCTTGGCCTGGGTGATGGCGGCCTTGACGCTGCGGATCGCCAGCTTGCGCGTTCCTTCGCCGCCGCGGATCGCGTCCTTCAGGTCGTTGGACAAACGTTCTTCAAGGGTCATGGTGTCGCTCCTCAAGCGAAATGCAGAATGTAGAATGCGGAATGTTGAACGACGCGCCTTTATTTCGCTACCTCGCCCCACAGCACATCACCGTCGAGACGCACCAGCCGGACAGGTGTGATGCGATTATGTAACTCGGTTTCGGCCGCGGCGGTCATCATCACGCGCAGGTAGTTGTCGGTCAGGCCGGCCCACGTCTGCTGGTCGTCCGCCGCGCGGACGCCGGCGTCGGGGGCTTCCCACAGCACGGGGCGCGTCTGCCCCAGGAAGCCGAGGCGGACGGCGTGGCCCAGTTCGCGATCCAGTTCAGCCAGCACGCGGACGCGGCGCTTGCGCTCCGCCTCCGGCGTCTGGCCGTTGAATCGCGCCGCCGCGGTGCCTTCCCGCGCCGAATAGGCGAAGGCGTGGATGTGCGCAACCCCGGCCCGTCGGGCGAACGCGACCGTGGCGGCGAAATCGCTCTCGGTCTCGCCCGGAAAGCCGGCGATCAGATCGGTCGTCACCGTCAGGCCGGGGATGCGGCGGTGCGCGGCCGCCACCAGCGCCTCGAAGTCAGCGACGCGGTTGCGGCGGGCCATGCGCCGGAGCACAGCATCGCTGCCCGATTGCGCCGGCAGGTGCAGGTGGGGCATCAGTCGCCCGCGGCTTTCGCCCCACAGGTCGAAGAAATCAGCCGCCAGGTCGAACGGCTCCAGCGACGACAGCCGCAGCCGCGGGATGGTCGTCTCTGCCAGCAAGGCCGCCACAAGAGCCTGGAGCGTGGCGGTCGTCTCGCTGCCATAGCCGCCCAGGTGGACCCCCGTGAGCACCGCCTCCTGATAGCCCTCGGCGTGCAGCGCGTTGACCTCGGCCACCACCTCGGCGATCGGCCGGCTGCGCTCATCCCCGCGCGCCACCGTCACGATGCAGAAGGTGCAGCGGTTGCGGCAGCCGTCCTGAACCTTGACGAAGGCGCGGGTGCGGGCTGCGTGTTGCGTATTACGTATTGCGTGTTGCG
>CAZYHE010000199.1:0-7815 GCA_964647225.1 uncultured Anaerolineales bacterium | reverse complement strand
TGTCCGTGTCGGCGCGCAGATCCTCGTCGTAGCACAGATCGAGCAGCGGCTCGCCGTCCACCACCCCCACGCTGACCGCCGCCACCGGCGCCAGCAACGTCGCGGGCGGCGCGTAGCCGCCCGCGATGATCTTGCGCAGCGCCAACGCCAGCGCGACATAGCCGCCGGTGACGGCCGCGGTGCGCGTGCCGCCGTCGGCCTGGAGCACGTCGCAATCCACGATGATCTGGCGCTTGCCCAGCAACTCCAGCTTGACGGCCGCGCGCAGGCTGCGGCTGATCAGCCGGCGGATTTCCTGGGTGCGCGGCTGGGGCGTCGTCTCACGCTGCGTGCGGGTGAGCGTGCTGCGCGGGAGCATCGCGTATTCGGCGGTGACCCAACCGCGCTCCTCGCGGGCGCGCATCATCCACGGCGGCAACTGCTCGTCAATCGTGGCGTTGCACAGCACGGCCGTCTCGCCCTGCGTCACCAGCACCGAGCCTTCCGCCCACCGGGTATAGCCGATTTCCAGTTTGATCGGCCGCAATTGATCGGTTCGTCGTCCGTCAGGTCGCATGGAAAGTCCTTTCCAGGAGTCAGGCGTCAGGAGTCAGGAGTCAGGCCAGTTGCAGCGTCACCGCGGCGAACGACAGCGGCGGAAGCTCGAAGCTGGCTTTGCCGTCGGCGATGCGCACGTCGCTGAACGGCTGCGCGGCCACCAGGTTCGGCTGCGCGAAGCTGTTGGCGGCCTGGGCGTGCGGCCCGGTGAGCAGCTCCGCGCTGACCAGGCGGCTGATCGCGCGGTCGGCTAGGTTCACCTGCACGCGGGCGGGATCGCCGGTCGCCCGGTTGCTGGCGAAGATGTGTACCTGGCCCGCGGCCGCGTCCAGGATCGCGCTGGCATCCACGAACGGGACGCGGCCGTTCGTCTTCCCCTCGTATTCCGGCCCCTGCACGGCCGCACGCAACGCCACGCCCGCCCGCCGCTTCGCCATCATCTCGAACGGGTAGAAGATGGATTGCACCAGCAGGTCGTCCCCCTGCGTCAGGAGCGGCGCGATCACGTTGACGATCTGCGCGATGTTGGCGATCTTCAGCACGTCGGCGTGGCGGATGAAGCTGTTCAGGAAGCCGGCCGCGACGAGCGCGTCCTCCAGGTTGTAGACCTCCTCGATCAGGTGCGGCGCGAACTTGCCTTCGCCGTTCCCCTGGCGGTTCTTGTACCAGACGTTCCACTCGTCGAAGCAGAGGTAGAGCCGCTTCTTGCTGCGCCGCCGGGCCTGGACGAAGCGGCACGCCGCGTCCATCTCCTCGATCTGCCGGTCAATCGAATTCGTGACCGCCAGGTAGTCGGGGGTGTCGCTGTCGCGGTTGCCCACGTAGCGGTGCAGGCTGATGTAGTCCGCGTAGTCGCCGATGTGCTCCAGCACCTGGCGATCCCACTCCATGTAGGTGGGCAGGCCGATGCTGCATGAGCCGCAGACGACCGTCTCGATGCGCTTGTCCACGTCCTTCATCATCTTGGCGGCCTGCTGCGCACGGATCGCGTAGTGCTCGGCGGGGACGTGGCCGAGCTGCCAGGGGCCATCCATCTCGTTGCCCAGGCACCACAGTTTCACATCATACGGGGTCGGGTTGCCGTTCGCGGCGCGCAGATCGGCGAACTTCGTGCCGGTCGGGCAGTTGCAGTATTCCACCCAGTCGCGCGCTTCTTCGGGCGTGCCGGTGCCCAGGTTGACCGTCATCATCGGCGTCCAGTCCATCAGGCGGGAGAGCTGGATGAACTCATCGGTGCCGAACTGATTCGGCTCGATGCTCTGCCAGGCCAGCTCGCGCACCGTCGGTCGTTTCGCGCGCGGCCCGACGCCGTCCAGCCAGTGATAGCCGGACGCAAAGTTGCCGCCGGGATAGCGCATCGCGGTCATCCGCAGGCGCCGCAGCGCGGCCATCACATCGGTGCGGAAACCGTCGGCGTCCGCGTGTTTGGATGGCGGATCGTAGACCCCTTCGTAGACGGCGCGGCCGAGGTGTTCCAGGAACCCGCCGAAGATGCGCGGATCCACCGCGCCGATCTGGAAAGCTGTGTGAAGCGTGATTTGGGTAGGCTGCATGGTCAACTCCTTCGAGTCAGATGGCACTGATTGTAGCACTGTCGCGCGCCAGAGGCAAACGGCGCGCGGAACGCGAAATGGGCGCGGGCGAATTGCGCATGTTTGCTATCTGCGGTAAAATCGCCCCATTGTCAATGTGGATCTCGAACAAGGAGGGTTTCTCATGGATATCGTGAAGCTGTTCGACACCGATTTCCCGGCCTGGCTGGAGGCCAACGCAGAAGCAGCCAAACGGGTTGGCGCGAAGTATCTGTTCAACATCACCGGCGAGGGCGGCGGGCAGTGGTTCCTCGATCTCTCGCGCACCGGCCCCAAGATCGAGCGCGCGGCCGGCCAGCGGGCCGATTGCACGATCACGCTCAGCGCGGCGGACTTCCCGACGTTGTGGAATAACATTTACGCCGGTGAGTCCATGTATTACAGCGGGAAAATTCGGATCTCCGGCGATGAGATGCTCGCCATGAGCCTGCAAAACGTCTTCTCCCGGATCAAGTCCGCGGCCGGTTGACAAGCGCCAGACCTTTAGGGTTTCTGAAACCCTAAAGGTCTGCCCTTCACGGAGGTCACGATGCCCCTCGATCCACGCGCCGGCCAACCCGCGCCGCCCGCCATGCGCATCAACGTGCCCCGCCTCGTGGCGGCCTACTACACCAATCAGCCCGACCCGACCAACCCGGCGCACCGGGTCGCGTTCGGCACATCGGGCCATCGCGGCACGTCTCTCGAAGGCAGCTTCAACGAGGATCATATCGCGGCCATCTGTCAGGCGATCCACGAGATGCGCTGGGCGCAGGGGATCAGCGGGCCGCTCTTCATCGGCATGGACACGCACGCGCTCTCCGAGCCGGCGCTCAGCACCGCGCTGGAGGTGTTTGCGGCCAACGGCGTCGAGGTGATGATCCAGGACGGCCTCGGCTACACCCCGACGCCGGTCATCTCCCACGCCATCCTTGGCCACAACCGCGGCCGGGCGGCGCGCCTGGCCGATGGCGTGGTCATCACCCCTTCGCACAACCCGCCCGGCGACGGTGGCTTCAAATACAACCCGCCATCGGGCGGCCCCGCGGCGCCGGAGACGACCAAACGCATCCAGGATCGGGCGAACGAGTTGCTGCGCGATGGGTTGGCCGGCGTCAAACGCATCCCCCTGGCACGGGCTTTGCGCGCCGACACCACGCACGCGCACGACTACATCACGCCCTACGTCGCCGACCTGGGGCACGTCATCCGCATGGATGCGATCCGGGCCGCGCGGCTGAAGATCGGCGCTGATCCGATGGGCGGCGCGGGGATCGCCTTCTGGGGGCCGATCGCCGAGACCTACGGTCTCGATATCGAGATCGTCAACCCCCTCGTGGATCCGACTTTCGCCTTCATGACCGTGGATTGGGATGGCAAGATTCGCATGGATTGCTCGTCGCCCTACGCGATGGCGAGCCTGATCGGGCTGAAGGATCGCTTCGACATTGCGTTCGGCAACGACACCGACTTCGACCGCCACGGCATCGTCGCGCCGAGCGTCGGGCTGCTGAACCCGAACCACTACCTGGCGGTCGCCATCGGCTACCTGTTCCGCAACCGTCCCGCCTGGCGTCCCGACGCAGCCGTGGGCAAGACCCTCGTCTCCAGTTCGATGATTGACCGCGTGGCCGCGTCGCTGGGCCGCACCCTGGCCGAGGTGCCGGTCGGCTTCAAATGGTTCGTGGATGGGCTGCTCGATGGCTCGTTCGGCTTCGGCGGCGAGGAGAGCGCGGGCGCGTCCTTCCTCCGGCAGGATGGCACGGTTTGGACGACCGACAAAGATGGCTTCATCCTCGATCTGCTGGCGGCCGAGATCACCGCGGTGACGGGCAAAGACCCCGGCGCGCACTATCGCGACCTGGCGGCGCAGTTCGGCGCGCCGGTTTACGAGCGCATTGACGCGCCCGCCGACACAAAGCAGAAGGCGGTGCTCAGCAGCCTCTCCCCGGCGCAGGTGGCCGCGGACGAGCTGGCGGGCGAGCCGATCGTGGCGAAGCTGACCCGCGCGCCGTTCAACGACGCGGCCATCGGCGGCCTGAAAGTTGTGACCGAGAACGGCTGGTTCGCGGCCCGCCCATCGGGCACCGAGAGCGTCTACAAGATCTACGCCGAGAGCTTCCGCGGCGCAGATCATCTGCGGCGCATCCAGGAAGAGGCGCAGGCCATCGTGGGCGCGGCGTTCCGCGCGGCGGGAGTGTGAACGATACCACGCGCCACGTGCCAGGCACGTCCAGAATCTATCACATCCGCCCATTGGCCCAGGACGACGCGCACTGCCTCTGGGAGATGCTCTACCAGGCGATCCACGTGCCGCCCGGCGCCGAGCCGCCCGGCCGCGAGATCGTCCACGCACCGGAGCTGGCGCACTATGTCGCGGGCTGGGGCCGGCCAGGCGACCTGGGCTATCTGGCTGTGGACGCCGAGGGGCTGTTGGTGGGCGCGGCGTGGCTCCGGCGCTTCTCCGCCGACGATCCGGGCTACGGCTTCGTGGATGACGCCACGCCGGAGCTTGCGATGGCGGTCATGCCTTCCTGGCGCGGCCAGGGGATCGGCTCCCGACTGCTGGCTGCGCTGCTCGACGCCGCGTCCGAACGCTACGCCGCGGTCTCGCTCAACGTCCAGGCCGACAACCCGGCGGTGTGCCTCTATCGGTGGCTGGGCTTCGAGGTCGTCGCGGATGGCGGGACGTGGTACACGATGCGGAAGATGCTTTGACGCAACAAGCAGCGAAGAGTAAGACAATGCAACCCAACGTCATCTGGATCATCACCGATCAGCACCGGGCGCAGGCGACCGGCTACGCGGGCGACCCGAACCTGTCTACGCCCAACCTCGACCGGCTGGCGGCCGAGGGGGTGAACTTTACGCGCGCAGTGTCGGGCTTTCCCCTCTGCTGTCCTTTCCGCGGCTCGATGCTCACCGGTCGCTACCCGCACCACTGCGTGCCCGGCCACGAGTATCAGATGCCGCCGGCGCAGCCCACGCTGGCGCAGCCCTTCAAGCAAGCCGGCTACCACACCGCCTACTTCGGGAAGTGGCACGTGGACGGCTTCCACGAGCGCGAGGGGCGGGCGGCGATGCACATCATCCCACCGGAGCGCCGCGGGGGATTCGATACGTGGGTGGGCTACGAAAATAATAACAGCCAGTGGGACTGCTGGGTGCATGGCGGCGTGGGCGAGTCCGCGTTCCATCATCGGCTGCCCGGCTACGAGACGGACGCGCTGACCGATCTGCTGCTCGACTACCTGGAGGCGCGTTCCGGGCAGGACGGGCCGTTTTTCGCCGTCCTGTCGGTGCAGCCGCCGCATGATCCCTACGTCGCGCCGGCCGAGTGGATGGCAAAACATGCGCCCGCCCAGGTCGTGCTGCGGCCCAACGTCCCGGCGATCCCCCGCGTGGTCGAGCAGGCCCGCCGCGAGCTGGCCGGCTACTACGCCATGATCGAGAACGCCGACTGGAATATCGGCCGGGTGTTGGCGAAGCTCGACGCGACCGGGCTGGCCGACCAGACTCACGTGATTTTCTTCTCCGATCACGGCGACATGCACGGCTCGCACGGCATGTTCCGCAAGACCAACCCGTGGGAAGAGTCCATCCGCGTGCCGTTCCTGGTCAGCGGGCTGCGCACGGCTTATTCACATCGCCGCGGCGCGGTGACCGCGCCGCTCAACCACGTGGATATCGCGCCGACAACGCTGGGGCTGTGCGGGATTCCGGCGCCGGATTGGATGGAGGGCACGGATTACTCCGGCTATCGGCTGCGCGGGAAGCCGGTCGCGAACGAACCGGACTCGGCGTATCTCCAGTGCGTGATCCCGACCGGGCACGGCGACAGCGTGGATCGGCCCTGGCGCGGGGTGGTCACGGCCGATGGCTGGAAATATGTCGCGTTGGAAGATCATCCCTGGCTGCTGTTCAACCTGAACGAAGACCCCTACGAGCAAGCCAACCTGGCGTTGAACCCGCGCTTCGCCGTCGAGCGCCGCCGGCTCCAGGAGCGGCTGGCCGCGTGGATCAGCGACACGGGCGACACGTTCGCGCTGCCAGATCGTTGATTGGACAGGATTTACAGGATTCACAGGATGGTTTCGGCTTCGCATCCTGTTCATCCTGTAAATCCTGTCTGAACCAGGAAGTGTCATGGACGGCTGGGTCTTCGACATCCAACGTTTCTCCATCCACGACGGCCCCGGCATCCGCACGACCGTTTTCCTGCAGGGCTGTAATCTGCGCTGCTTCTGGTGTCACAACCCGGAGTCGCAGCCGTGCGGGCCGTGCGTCCAGTTCTTCGGGGACAAGTGCATCCTGTGCAGCCAGTGCGTGGCGGCCTGCCCGGAACACGCGCAGCTCGTGACCGACGGCCAACGCGTCTACGCGCGCGACCTGTGCCGGACATGCGGTACGTGCATTGACACCTGCTACGCGGGCGCGCTGGTGATCAAGGCCAAACAGATGTCGGTGGCCGAGGTGATGGCCGAGGTCGCGAAGGATCGGGCGTATTACGACGACTCCGGCGGTGGCGTGACCTTTTCGGGCGGGGAGCCGGCGCTGCAAAGCGAATTCCTGACCGAACTTCTGATCGCCAGCAAGGCGCTCGGCCTGCGCACCGCCGTGGATACCGCCGGTCACGTGCCGTGGGAGACATTGGCCGCGTTGCTGCCCCACACCGATCTTTTCCTGGTGGATGTTAAAGCGTTCGAGGAGGAGACGCACCGGGCGGGCACGGGCGCGGGCAACCGGCGCATCCTGGAGAACGTGCGGCGGCTGGCGGCTGGCGGCGTCGAACTGCGCATCCGCATCCCGGTCATCCCCGGCTTCAACGCGGACGCGGCTGAGCTGGGCAAGATCGCCAGCTTCCTGGCCGGCCTGGAGCGCGTGCCCGTCGTGGAACTCCTGCCGTTCCACCACCTGGGTGGCGGCAAGTACGAGAGCCTGGGGCGCGCGTATCCGTCACGGGAGATCCAGCCGCCTTCGGAGCAGGAGATGGCGGGGTTCGTGCGGCTGTTTTTGGCGCAAGGGATCAACGCGACGAGAGCGGTGTGAAACGGGCGAAGATATGACAACGAATCCGAAGGATTGATCGAATACCCATATCCGATTCGGTGAATCCGGTTGATTCGTTGTCATATCCTCGACGAGCTTCGTTTTTGAGAGGCAACATGACAATAGTCAAACCTGTTCAATCCATCTACCGCGACCGCATCGCCGCGCTCGTCCAGACCAAGCTCGAATTCAACGCGGCCAAGCTGGCGCACGACGGCTACCACGACGTGGACGACCACGGCAACATCCCGTGGGCCGCCCCGATCCCGTTCGAGCGGGTCAGCAACCACCCGGACGGCGGCTGCTACGGCGCGGCCTGCATCGGGGAGAACTTCCGGCGCTGGCTGGAGGGCCACCCGGTCTACATTCACCCGCAGAGCGCACTCGCCGGGGCGTGGATCAGCCTCGTGCCGGGCATCGGCGGCTGGCGGCCGGAGGATCGGGCCGACCACCTGGCGCCCTTGCACGAGAAATATCATTTCATGGCGACCGGCATCGGCGCGATGAACCACATCGGACCGGACATGAAGATCGTGCTGGAGTTGGGCTGGGGCGGGCTGCTGAGCAAGATTCGCTATTATCGCGCCCAGAATCGGCCGGCCGACACGGCGTTCTACGATGCCGAGGAGGACTTCGTGCTCGGTGTCCAGGTGTGGAT
>CAZYHE010000198.1:7524-7832 GCA_964647225.1 uncultured Anaerolineales bacterium | reverse complement strand
CGCATCGCGCAGGGGGATGGCCCGCCGGTGGAGAGCCTCTACCCGACGAGCGCGTGGCGGCCGGGGCAGATCATCGCCGACCACCGCCGGGTGGCCCTGCCGCCGGGGAGCGCGGCGGATCGCCTGAGCGTGGCTGTGGGGCTTTACATGCCGCCCGACGGCGCGCGCCTGCCGGTGACAGATAGCAAGGGGCGACGGCTGCCCCAAGATCAGATCGTGCTGAACCCGCCCGGCCGGTGAGCGCGGGGTGGGGCAGGGTTGGTCGGTAAGTTGGTAGGTTTGTAGGTTGGTAGGTTGGTAAGTTGGTA
>CAZYHE010000198.1:5540-7514 GCA_964647225.1 uncultured Anaerolineales bacterium | reverse complement strand
CAATCTCCCAATCTCCCAATCTCCCAATCTCCCAATCTCCCAATCTCCCAATCTACCAGTCTACCAGTCTACCAGTCTACCCCCCAAGAAACCCATGCTTGACCAGCCACTCGCGCATCTGCGGCCGCGACGGCTCGGTGAGCACCGTGCCGCGATCCACCCCGCGCGCGCTCTTGCCGGGCGGCAGCGGGGCGGGCGGCTCGATCGGATCGAAGCCGGCGCCCTCGACCGCGACGAAGGTCGGCACGCTCTCGAAGCCGGTCAGCGCCCGCACCCGGCTGGCCGCGTCTGGCTCACGCCCGATGTTGACGAGCCGGGCGGTCACGCGCCACTCAGCCAGCGCCGCTTGGGCATCTCGGCAAGCGGGGCACCAGGTGGTGATGTAGACCATGAGTTGTTTGCTCATAACGCGTCTCCCGCATAGAATGCCCCTGTGTTTGGGCACGGGGCGTTTCAAGTAGGGGCGGGTTTGCGTTGTCAACGCCGATCCGCCATGAATGGCCGCGACGCCGCGATCGCAAGTCCGCCGATTGATGTGGAGAAACCCGCCCTTACTCCGGCGCCCCGTCTTCCTTTGGCTGTTTCGCCAGCATGGCATAGATGTCAATCGGCGGCTCTTGCGCGGGGGCCGGCGCGGGCGGCGGTGGCGCGGCCGCAGGCAGGTCAGAGCTGGCCGCGCTGGGGATCGGCGCCGGTGGCTGGCTGACCGTCTCCGCCGGCGCGGTCGGGCTGACCTGATTGACTGCCAGGAACAACATCACCACCCCGCCGGCCAGCAGCAACGCCGGCCACCACTGGGCCACCAGCCCGGTCAACTTGAGCGCGCTGACCAGGGTGACGAGGCCGATCAGGCAGAAGGCTGCCGCCGGAATCCCCGCCCAGCCGGTGTCTTGCTGCCCCAGGCGCAACAGATAGAGCAGCCCGAAGACAAGTCCCAGGCCGAGCAGAAAGATGCCGAGCCAGGTGCCTTCGTTGAGTCGGGCCTGAAAGCCGGTGAGCACGGCCATCAGGGTCAGCACCCCCGCGGGGATCAGCGCCCACCAGTTATCGTTATGGGTGAGCAGCACGGTCCAAAAGCCCAGCGCCAGGCTGAGCAGGACGATCGCGGCCTGCCAGTCGCCCAGGCTGATGCCGCGCCAAGCGAGCAGGATGAGCGCGCCGCTGGCGAGCAGGGGAAAGCCGGCGATGACGCGCCAATGGCGGTGGCGGTCAATCAGGAACCAGGCCAGGAATCCCGCCCCCATCAGGGTGAAAATCCCGCCCCAGATGGCATCGCCCAGATCGCGCAGGAGGCCGTTGTTTTTTACCAAGAGAAACGCGCCCGCGGCCAGGAGGAAGAGCGCCCAAATAAGCTGATGCCTGCGTATCTTCATTCGTTGCATCCTCAGAAGGTTGGTGTCGTCCCGCCGGGGGCTGGATCATCTGGCGCGATGGCGGGGGGCGTGGGGGATTGCGGCGGTTCCGGCGGTGTGTCCCAGCCGTGGCGGGCGGCAAAGCGCCAGCCCGCGACCCACTGCCAGATGAACGCGATCCCCAGGAGGATCCACAGGCCGCGCTCCCACCAGCGGGTCGCGCTCCACGCCAGGCTGATGCAGAAGAGGGTCAGGCCCGCGGAGAAGGGAACCTGGAAGCGCGGCCAATCGAACACCCGCCGCAGCTTGAGCTGGCGCTCGCTGGCCCACCAGCGGGTGTGGCTCCACGCGGCCAGCGCGATGCTCAGCCCCAGGATCCAGAGGGCATTTCGGGCCACGCCGGGCCAGTCAATCAGATCCATGTGCTATCCCAGGTATCCCCGTTCTGCCAGCCACGCCACCGCGCCGGCCAGATCAGGCTCGAAGACCACATCGGCGCGGGCACGCAACAGGGCCGACTTGGGGTTGACGGCGATGCGTAGCCCGGCGCAGTCGAACAGTTCCAGATCGCCTTTGGTGTCGCCCGCGGCCAGCGTTTGCTCCGGCGGGATCTTCAGCCGGG
>CAZYHE010000198.1:3066-5440 GCA_964647225.1 uncultured Anaerolineales bacterium | reverse complement strand
TCGGCGACGCGCTGGCCGGCCCACAACGCCGCATCGCGACGCAACCACTCGCCGTAGCTGATGCGGCCGGCCAGGGCCAGCTCACGGTGCGTCGCAGCCAGACGCTGGACGCCGAGCCGCTGGTGCAGGAACTGGTAGGGCGACTCGGCGTGTTTCAGCGTGCCGTCCACATCCAGGACGGCGAGACGGATGATCGGCAAATGCTGCTCCGCGGAGGCGATTGGCTATGCTTCTTCTTCGTCGTCCTCGTCGCTCTCTTCCCACTCGCTGACCATCCAGGCGCTGGCGACGATCACCTGCTTCGTGTCTTCGCCTTTGCCGAATGCCAGCGCCAGGCCCCCTTCATCATCTGCCTGGTCGAAGTCGAGCAATTCGAGATTGTCATCCGATAGCTTGCCGATTTCCTCGTAGATGGCATCCATGCCGGCGATCGGATCGCCGTCGGGATCGGGGTAGACCGACGCGACATACAGCTCCAGCGCCAGCCCGCCCTCGAAGAGCAGGTCCACATCGAAGAACGTGCGGTTCTCCGGCGTCACCGGCTCATCGGCTTCTTCATCGCCGAGGGAGGTGTCCCACAACTCCAGGCCGGCGACTGAGAGGCCGACGAACTCATTGAGCTCGGCCTGGCGATCGTCGTCCAACTCGGTGTAAAACTCATCGCTGTCATCACCGGGGTCGAAGACCTCGATGGGTTCGTCTTTGCCATTGTTTTTCATGATATGCTCCTGATAGTAGTAACCGACTGACCTATTATATCATGGATCGGTGCGGGCGCGAATTTGAGAGGGCGCGAGTTGCCCGAGAACGCCGTCAACTGATCGAGATGGGCGTCTCATGCGTGCTCGCGCAGGAGCGCCAGCGCACGGTCGCGCAACAGCTCGAAGCCGCCCGCGGCCACCATGAAGTTGCTGCCGTAGAACTTGTAGGCCATGTCCACTTCATAGCCGCCCTCCGCGTACACCTCCGCCGGGGGCAGGTAGCCGATGTCGCCATTCGCGTAACCGACCACATAGGTGCGCGGGCCGAACGCCGCCCGCAGATCGGTCGCCATGCGCGAAAACACCTCACCGGAGATCGCCACGAACGCGGCCGGCCCGATCTTCACGACCTGCAAGTCAACCTCGACCTCGGTCGGCGCCCGCCCGGCTGCGAGCGCGGCCAGCGTCTCCGCCTGCCATCGGTCATAGGCGCGCCGTGCGCGTTGCCAGAAGAGCAGTTCCGGCACGCATTCGGCAATCGCCCGCTGATACTCGCGCGCGACTTCATCCGGCGTGAGGGTCGCAAAGGGCAGCTTGACCGTCGTCAGGGCACTCGCCAGAGTCGCGTCTGTGCAGGTGGCGAGGCCCGTCTCGGCCGTGTAGACAACTGTGCCGCCGAGCCGCCGGCCGAACTGTTGGGTCACGCGATAATCCGGGGTCTGCGCCGGCGGGTTGATGTTGCCGCAGCCGCCATTCGTGAAGAGCACCGTTGGCGCGCCCGGCAGGCGTTCCCGGATATGCGCGGCCGCCAGGCCCCCGGCATCGCCGGAGATGTGCCGGTTGTCTGGCCCCAACGCGGTGTTGTGCATGGCGTAGTTCGCGAGGATCGCCGCGTGCGCGCCGTCCGCGCTGCGCCACGACAACACGGGCAGGGCGGGATCCATGTGCGAGCGGGGACTGATCGCCCGGCGGTCGGCCGCCAGGTAGCAGGCGCTTTCACCGAAGTTGAGCGTGGTCTCGACAGGCTGCGCTGCAGCCGCGCGCGCCGCACTGACGAAATGATCCGCCAGCCCGCTCATGTAGGCCGCATCCACGTCGCCTGTCTCGCGCAGCGTGGTCACGGTGACCGGCCCGGCATGCGTGTGCGTGGCGCTGACAAGAATCTGCCGCTCTTCGAGGTCTAGCTCCGCGGTCAGGCGTTGGCGCAGGCCGCGCACCCAGAAACCATCATAACCGATGAGGTCGGCGTGCAGCCACAGCAGCTTCTCGCGCCCTTCTTCCAGGAAAAGGCCGCGTACATACAGATCGTCATGGACCCCCACCGATGGCTGCACCCGCGCCGCATAGCCGCACAACTCGACGCCCACCGGCGGGGTGATGCAAACCTGGCTTGTCCCGCATTTCATCTCGGCTACTCCTTGTCTGCATCGAATGTCAAAAGTTATCCCTTCCTGAAATCGCCGCCGGCTCGATGACGAGCACCTTCGCGCTGAAGGCGGCGCCCATCTCGATGGTGACGCCGTCGGTCATCAGCTCCCGGCCGGTCGCCATGCGGGGCGGCGCGGCGGGCTGATCGTCATCGGTCACTGCGTAGCTTTGATCGTCGGCCAGCCCGCGCAGGCGGATGCGGCATCGGCCGTCCGCGCCATCGAGGCGGTAGGCGAAGAGCAGCG
>CAZYHE010000198.1:0-2966 GCA_964647225.1 uncultured Anaerolineales bacterium | reverse complement strand
CAAGTCGAAGGGCAACGTCCTGAGCAAGTCGAAGGGCCGGCTCCTGGAGTTGGACGGCGACCCACCCCTGGCGATCGGTGCGCGGCCGGATGGGGGTCAGCAGGTGCGCAACAGAACCGGCGATGAAGTCACGCCACCGCTTGAAGAAGGCCACGTGATGGCGCAGGCGCTCGCGTGCCCAATCGGGCAGCCCGGCCAGGTCGCCGCTCAGCCCGAACATGCCCGGCAGCGCCACGCGCGCGGCGAAGTCCACGCTCGCCGAAATGGACGTGGCCCAGCTCGCGTTCCACGGCGCCAGGATCGTCTCGGCCGTGCGCTCCGGCGTCGAGCCGTAGGAGACGACCGACCGGCCAGCCGACCGCAGGCACGCCCATTTGGCGAGCCGTCCCGGCGGCAGGCGCAGCAGCGCGCCCTGGGTGATGCGCAGGGCATCCACCGGCTCGACGGTGTCCGACAGGAAGTGGCCGTCGAAGTGGGCCAGCGTGGCGAGATCAGATCGCAGACCGCCGCTGGCGCACCCCTCGAAGAAGGTATCGGGGAAGCGGTCGCGCAGCGCATCCATGAGCGCATACCAGCGCGCATAGTATCCCGACAGAGCGGCTCGGTCATCCCCAAGCTCGAAGTTGAAGTCCACCTTCATCCAGGCCAGGCGGTAGGTCTCGACCAGCCGTGACATCTCGCCCAGGATATACTCATAGGCCGCGGCCTGGGTCAGGTCGGGGTACAGGAAGCCGTCGGCGCCGGGGCGGAACCAGTCGGGGTGGGCCTGCACGGCGGGCACGGATGGGTGGTTGCGCTCCGGCTCCATCCAGAGGCCGAAGCCCAGGCCAGCCGCTCGCACCTCGTCGGCGAAGTCGGCCATCCGGCCGTCGAAGGCCGCGCCGCGCTTCTCGCGCCAGTCGCCCACTTGCCGATGCCACGGCCCTTCGCCCGCGCCATACCAGCCCGCGTCAATGGTGAAGACCTCGCAGCCGATCTCTTTCGCCGCGGCAAGCTGCCGCCGCAGCCGGGCCACGTCGAGGTATTCGAAGGTGTCGAACCAGGTGTTGTAGACGACCGGCGCGTGCGGTTTGGCGTCGGCGAAGACGTGCGCCAGGGCATAGCGATGCAGCGCGGGCGCGGCCAGCTCGGGGATGCCGCCGGGCACGGCCTGGATCAGGATCTCCGGCAGCGCCAGCGAACCGCCCGCGGGCAGTTCCAGGCGCAGCGACTCGGTCGCCAGGCCCAACTCGATCACCGCAAACAAGAGGGGCCGCGTGCCGGCGCTCTCCCCGCGCACCCGAATCGTCCAATTGCCGGTGGGCACGATGTGAAACGCGATGCCCCGGTCGCCGCCCTCCTCCCGGAGGCATAGATAGGGCGTGCCGCCCTGGGTGGTGCGGCCGCCGGCGCAGCCCAGGAGCAGCGTGCCGTGGTGCAGAGGCTGCCACGCGCCCTGGTTTTCGTTGCACCAGCCGCTGGCCTGGCTGTAGACTTCGTAGCGGCCCGGCGAAAACGGAAAGCGCGCCAGGCATTGGTGGAGGATGACCGGCCGATCGCCATCGTTGTGCAGCGTGTCGGCGCGGCGCCAGATGCCGTCGGGGCTGGAGAATCGCCAGCGGCTCTCCAGCCGCAGCCCGCGGTCGGCCGTCGTCCAGGTGAAGTGTACGCCATCCGCCGTCGTTGCGCTGGCCGTCAGTCGCAGCGACTCCCCCTCGAAGCGGCCGCGGTCGGTGTCGAGCAAGGCCAGGCCGCGCGTCCGGGCCGGGCCGAGATCGTCGCCCGCGGTGCCGCAGGTCAGTCCGAATAACTGTTTCAGCCAGGCCGGGCCGCCTTCGGTGCGGCCAAAAGCGGTTGTCGCACCGGTCGCTGTATCATAGGTGAGCATTTGTGGCATGGAATCCTCCAGTCGGCCCGGTTCAACGGTACGTTCCCAGTTCCAGCCCCTTCTCGATGAAGTAGCGATAGGTGTCGTAGTTCACCGTGTTGGGAATCGAGTGGTCGCTGTGGAGCACGTAGCCGTAGCCGCCCATCACAGTCGGGATCTTGGCTTCAAGCTCGGCGTCAATGACCGCCCGATCGTTGGTGTAGAGCGCGCGCACGTCAATGCCGCCCATGAAGGCGATGCGGTCGCCGAAGTTCCGATGGAGCTTCAGCAGATCCATCCCGGCCTTCACTTCGATCACTTGCAAGCAGTCAATCCCCGCCTCGATCATCCCCGGCAGCAGCGGCTCGACATAACCGCAGGAGTGCATCACGATGGGCCGGCCGTGGCTCTTGGCGAAGCCGAGGCTCAGCTTGTGCGCGGGTTGGATGATCTCCCGATACATGCGCGGGGACATGAAGGGCCGCTGTTTGAAGCCCATGTCTTCGTAGTACCAGATGCCGTCGGGCCAGCCTTCCTCGGCGAAGAGGATCTCCTGGAGTTCGACGGTGAGGCGGGCGTAGGTGTCGGCCATGTCCCGGATCCAGTCGGGGTCGGTGACCATCCCTTCGAGCATGTAGATGTGCCCGGTGACATCCTTCATGATCTCGAACACGTTGACACCCGACCACGCGAAGAAGCGGCCGGCTCGCCGTGCTCGCGCTTTGGCCGCGCGATACGCCTCGAACTTGATGCGCCGGCGGTCGGGCGTGAGCTTCGGCTTGATGTGTTGCAGCCAGCCGGCCCGGTCGCGCACCAGGAAGTCAATGTGCTCTGGCGTGGCGTTGTGCAGCTTGTGCGTCCTGAAGACCGCGCCGTTGCCGTTGCGGGCGGTCTTGGTCTCCTCGGTCTCCTCCAGGATCTCCTCGACGAAATCCAGATCGGCGACCATCGAAAAGGGCCAGCATAGCTCCATGTCGAAGCCGAAGTGGTCGGTGAAGGTCTCGTCCTCCCGGATGTGCCCTTGCTCCGTCCAGACCTTATGCGTGTCGGACCAGAAATGCTCGAACAGCCCGATGCGGTCCACCGGCTGGCGCCGGAGGATGTTACCGATGCGCTCGAT
>CAZYHE010000197.1:0-7834 GCA_964647225.1 uncultured Anaerolineales bacterium | reverse complement strand
CATGCGCATCGCAATCATGGGCGCGGGCGGGGTCGGGGGCTATTTCGGCGGGCTGTTGGCGCAGGCCGGGCACGATGTCACATTCATCGCCCGCGGCGAACACCTGGCGGCCATCCAGACACACGGCCTGCGGGTCGAGAGCGTCCACGGTGATTTCACCGTCCGCCCCGCGCAGGCCAGCGACAACCCGGCGGATGTCGGCCCGGTGGACACCGTCCTGTTCGCGGCCAAGACCTATCATTTCGATCAGGCGCTCGACGCCATGCGGCCGCTGATCGGGCCAGCCACCACGATCCTGCCGCTCCAAAATGGCATCGACGCGGCCGAGCGCACCGCCGCGGCCCTGGGCGGCGACCATGTGATCGGCGGGCTGTGCCAGGTGGGCAGCTACATCGCGGCGCCGGGCGTCATCAAGCAGATCAGCCAGTTCCGCCGGATCGTGGCCGGCGAGCTGGACGGCCGGATCACCCCGCGCGTCCAGGCCATCGTCGCGGCGCTGCAGGCCGCGGGCGCGGCCGCCGAAGCCACGACAGACATCCGCAAGGCGCTCTGGACGAAGTTCATCTTCATCGCGCCGTTGAGCGGCGTGGGCGCGGTGGCGCGCGTGCCGGCCGGCGAGATCATGGCGTGCGCCGAGACCCGCGGCCTGCTCGAAGACGCCATGCGCGAGGTCGAGGCCGTGGCGGACGCCCGCGGCATCGCGCTCGACGCGGATATCGTCGCCAAGACGATGGCTTTCTGCGCGGCCATGGAGCCGCAACAGACCGCGTCCATGCAGCGCGACGTGATGAGCGGCAAACCGTCCGAGCTGGAATCCATGATCGGTGTGCTGGTGCGCTTCGGCATCGAGCTGGGCGTGCAAACGCCAGTTTTCCAGTTTTTCTACGCGGCGCTTCTGCCACAAGAACGCCGCGCACGCAACCCGTAAACACGCAATACGCATCACGCCGAGGTGGCCCATGAACTCTCGCGAACGCGTCCGCCTTGCCCTCACCTGCCGCCGGCCCGACCGGATTCCGCTGGCGTTAGCCTTTTGGGAAGAGTCCTTCCCGCAAACCGTCCCGGACACGCCCGGCGACTACTTCGGTTTGGATGTGCGCTTTGTCCAGTTCAAGCCGCTTGCCGAGCAAGACGACTTCCTGGGCTACCTGCGCGGGCTGCCGAAAGACGTTCACGTGGGCAACCTGGCGCAGTTGCGGACCTACCACGAGTGGAACTACCACCCCGAGCGCACCCCGGATGGCCCGCTCAGCGCGATCGAGACGACCGCTGAACTGACCCGTGTCATCTTCCCCGATCTGACCCATCCGAGCCGCTATCAGGGGTTGAGCGAACAGGCGCAGGCCTATCACGCGCGCGGCCTGGCGGTGGCGGGTTCCCCGCCGCATCTCGGCGGAGAACTGTTCGAGTCGGGGTATCGGCTGCGGGGTTTCCAGAACTTCATGGCCGATCTGCGCTTGCGCAAGCCGCTGGCGCACTATCTGCTCGACCAGCTCACCGCGCTGCTGATCCACAACGCCCTGATCCTGACGCAGGCCGGGGTTGACATCCTGCTGCTGGATGACGACATCGCCATGTCCACCGGCCTCATCATCGGCCCGCACACCTGGCGCGAGTTCTTCAAGCCGCGGCTGGCCGATGTGATCCGGTTTGCGCGGCAGGCCAACCCCGACCTGCTGATCTTCTATCACAGCGACGGTGACTTCACCACCATCCTGCCCGACCTGATCGAGGTTGGCGTCAATGTCATCAACCCGATCCAGCCGGACTGCATGGACGCGCAGGCGGTCAAGCGACGGTTCGGCGACCACCTGGCGCTGTGGGGCACGGTGGGAAGCGCGGGACTCTGGGATCACGGCACGCCGGCCGACATCCGGGCAGAGGTCAAGACGCGCATCGAGACCCTCGGCCCGGCGGGGCTGCTGCTGTGCCCGGCCTATGACCTGGACTTCGCGCCGTTCGAGAACATCGTGGCGTTCGTCGCGGCCGTGCGCGAATACGGCGACTGTGGCGCAGGCTGACGCGCGTCATACCCAAATCGGACGAATTTGCCTAAACTGAAGTGTCTCACGAACTTTCTATTCTCCTGGAGGATCGGTTTTAGCAATGAATAGCACAGCTACCCCAACCCTGGGCATCCTGGTCGGCGGCGGGCCGGCGCCCGGCATCAACGGCGTCATCCATGCCGCGACGATCTCAGCCATCAACAACGGCATGAACGTCCTCGGCATCTACGAGGGCTTCAAGAGCCTGATCGCCGGCAAGATCACGGCGGCGCCGTTGACCATTGACGATGTCAGCCGCATCTACCGGCTGGGCGGCTCTGTCCTGCGCACGGCGCGCGCCAACCCGACTACGTCGGACGCGGCGCTGACCAAATGCGTCAATACCCTGTTGGACAATGGCGTGACCCACCTGATCGGCATCGGTGGCGACGACACGGCGCACTCGGTGCGCCGCGTCTCGGAGCAGTCGCAGGCCATGGGCCGGCCGATCCCCTCGGCGCATGTGCCGAAGACGATTGACAACGACCTGCCGCTGCCCGAAGGGGTGCCGACCTTTGGCTTCGAGACCGCCCGCGAGGTGGGCACGCGGCTGACGATGAACATGATGGAAGATGCCCGCACCAACCCCGGCTGGTTCCTGGTCGTCGCGATGGGCCGCCACGCCGGCCATCTGGCGTTGGGCATTGGCAAGAGCGCCGGCGCGACCGTCACCATCATCGCGGAGGAGTGGCGCGGCCGGCCGATCCGCCTGCAGCACGTGGTGGATATCCTGGCGACCTCGATCTTGCGCCGGCTGGCCGAAGGCCGCGGCTACGGTGTGGCGATGATCGCCGAAGGCATCGTCGAGCAGTTGGCGGAAGAGGATCAAAAACTCCTCGATGGCGCCGAACTCGACGAGCACAACCACATCCGCCTGGCCGAGGTCAACTTCTCCGACATCCTGAAGAAGGAAGTCGCGCAAACCCTGGCCAGCGTTGGCACGAAGATGCGGCTGGTGGACAAAGAGTTGGGCTACGAGCTGCGCTGCGCAGACCCCATCGCGTTCGATATTGATTACACCGTCGGCCTGGGGCAGGGCGCGGCCGACTTCCTGGCGCGGGGCGGCAGCGGCGCCACGATCACCATCCAGAACGGCCAGGTCGTGCCCGTGCCCTTCGACGAATACGTTGACTCGGCGACCGGGCGTACGCGGGTGCGCATGGTCAACGTAGATTCATCCCTCTATCACTCGGCGCACCGATTCATGATCCGCCTCAAACCGGAACATGCTCGGGATGAAGCGTTCATGGCGCGCATGGCCGCCCAAACCAAACTCTCACCGAGCGATTTCGTCGCGCGCTTCGGCTACCTGATCGGGATCGCCCCGCGGCCCTATTGATTCAGTCGCAGGGCAAACAGAGACCCGTTTTCGGCGAGAAAACGGGTCTCTGCATTTCTACAAACCCGATTCCTCGAACACCGGCGCCAACAGGTTGTCCACCGGCGCGTAGTCGTCGGTGATGACGATGGCGCGGCCCGAAGCGACGAACTCCTCCAGCTTCGTCCCATCCCACAGGTGTGCGGCGATGTCGGCGCGGGGGGTCAGCGCGGCGGCGGCCAGATACTTTTCTCGATCAATCGGCTTGTTGGCCCCCACCAGCACCCAGGTGTTGCGCACCAGGTCGGTATAGTTCTCGACGACCGGGATCGCTGCGACATACGGGAAGGTTTCGGCCAGGGTGTGCGCCGTGCTACGCGCGAAATCACCCGATCGGCCATCAATGATGTTGAGCATGTAGATGCCGTCCGGCGACAGATGCGACCTGAGTTTGTCGTTGAACTCTTTGGTCGTCAAATGATACGGCACCGAAAAGCCATGAAAGGCGTCCCCCAGGATCACGTCATACACCTGGCCCGCGGGCATCTCTTCGACCGCCTGCCGCGCATCCAGGTTCAGGCTGCGGATGATCCCATTGGGGTTCAGACCGAGGCGCTCGATGGCGACCTCCGTCACTTCGGGATCAATCTCGATGACATCCACGACGCTGTTCTTGTAGCGTGATTCGACATAGCGCGGAAAGGTGTAGCCCCCGCCGCCGATGAAGAGGGTGCGGAGCGACTGGTCGGGGCGCAGCCGCGCCAGATATTCGGTCAGCCCCGCGTAGATGAACTCATACCCGTAGACCAGCCGCTCGGGCTTAGTCAACGAGTTATAGCTGTGTACCAGGTGATCGAGCACCAACACCTTGACCGAATCGCCGCCCTGCTCTTCGTCGTTCACCTTGATGCAATAATAGTTAGTCTCGCGCAGGCAATCGGAGGTGAGCTTGCCGCCGCTGACCAGCAGCCCCACCGCTGCGACGACCGCCACCAGCAGCATGGCCGGCGCGGCCCAGCGGCCGGCGCGGCCACGCCAACGCCAATCGCCGAACAGGATCGCCAACAGGAAGAGCAACACGGCGACCCCCAAGATGATCGTGCGTGTGCCGAAGAGCGAAACGAGATAAAAACCGGTGGCGAAGGTGCCGAGGATGCTGCCGGCGGTCGAGACCGCGTAGATCTTGCCGACCACATCGCCGGAGCGCGTCAGGTCGCGCAGCGTCAGCTTGACCAACAGCGGCGAAATGGTACCCAGGAGACAACTGGGCAGGAAGAAGATGCCGGCGGTCAGCAGCACGATGCGGGCCATCAACGGAAAGGTCGTCGGGCCTTTGTAGGTCGCCAGGGCCGTGGCGGTGAACAGGATGCTGAGCGACGCCAGGCCGCTGATCAGGAAGAGCAGGCCGAGGGTGCGCCGTGAGGCGAAGCGATCGGCCAGCTTGCCCCCCAAATAATTGCCCAAGCTGATACCCGCCAGCACCACGCCGATGATGCTGGTCCAAGTGTAGAGCGAGACACCGATCAGCGGCGCCATGATCCGGCCGGCCACCAGCTCGATGATCAACGTGCAGGCGCTGGCGGTGAAGACCAGCAGGTAAGTCTGCCAGGTCGGCAGCGGGCGGTCTGGCTGGCCCGGCGCGCCCGTAACAGGGGCACGCGTCGAGGCCGGCGACAAAGATTCGGACATGGATGAAGCCTCCTCCGTAGGATGGCCCATTATAGCATGACCCGACTGGAAAGCGATTAAAATCGCGGCTAAGGGGCGCTGCCGCGCTGCACGTCCATCCTTCGACTGCGCTCAGGACAGGCTCTGCGTGGACGCTATCCAGTCGGCGCAGGCCGACATCGCAGCCGCAGGCTCCTTAGCCGCGACCTCGGTCGCCACAGACTTGAGTGGGGCCTTACCCCAGTTGCCACGCGGCAACGGCGGTGCTATAATGCGCACAGATCGAAACGTGGAGAAGGAGAGCTGTGAGCGATTCTGATACCGATGTGGCAGCGGCCGAAATGGCAGAAGAGATCGAAGCGCCCGAAGAAGCGCCCCCGATCTTCGAGCCTGTGCCCGATCCGCTCGACGCGGCGCCCAGTGCGCCGGCGCCGCAAGCCGGCAGCGCCATCCTGGCCGCCGTGAAGGAATTCGTGCAGACGATCGTGCTGGCGCTGGTGCTGTTCTTCCTGATCCGCAATGTCATCCAGAATTTCCGCATTGATGGCATCAGCATGGAGCCGAATTTCCACAACGGCCAATTCCTGATCGTCAACCGCTTCGCCTATTGCCCCGGCTTGCACCTGGAGGTGCCGCCGCTCGACATCAAGCTGAACAAGACCTGGTGCGTGAGCCAGCCGCGCCGCGGGGACGTGATCGTGTTCGAATATCCGCTCGACACCAGCCGCGATTTCATCAAGCGCATCATCGCCCTGCCCGGCGAGACGGTCGAGGTCAAGGGCGGCCAAGTGTACGTGGATGGCCGGCTGGCGCCGGAACCGTTCGGGCCGAACCCGAGCGCGCGCAACTATGGGCCGCTCCGGGTGCCGCCGAATACCGTCTTTGTGATGGGCGACAACCGCAACAACTCCAGCGATTCGCGCACCTGGGGGCCGCTGCCGCAAAAGGAGATCATCGGCAAGGCGATCGTGTCGTACTGGCCGCCGCAGTTGTGGGCCGTCGTGCCGCAGTATGATCTGACCGATCTCAGCGCGGCGAATTGATGTGGACGCGTAAGGGCGGGTTTGCCACGGATCAACCCATGTTGCCGCAAATGGTCGCAGCGCAATCGCGGCTGTCTCGCCATTGACGCGAGGAAACCCGCCCCTACCACTGACTTTGAACAGGAGACAACGTGACCCTTACCCCCACCGAACTTGCAGAGCAGATCGGTCGCGCCATCAGCAAGGCGCTGAGCGCCCCGGCGCCGGAGACCTTGCTCGCGGGCGCGGCGCCGGCCAAAATCGCCGATCCGGCCAGCCTGATTGACCACACCTTGCTCAAACCCACCGCCACCGCCGACCAGGTGCGCCAACTCTGCGCCGAGGCGGCCGAGCACCGCTTCGCGGCGGTCTGCATCAACCCGGTGTGGGTGGCGCGCTGCGCTGAGCTGCTGCGGGGCAGCGGTGTCCAGGTCTGCACGGTCGTCGGGTTTCCACTGGGCGCCGACCTGCCCGAAGCCAAAGCGTTCGAGGCGGAACGTTGTATCGCGCTCGGCGCGCGGGAGATTGACATGGTCATCAACCTCGGCGCGCTGAAAGCGCAGGAATACAGCGTCGTCCGTGATGACATCGCGGCCGTCGTCGCCGCGTCGCACGCAGCCGGCGCGCGCGTCAAGGTGATCATCGAAACCGCCTACCTGACCGACGCGGAGAAGGTCGCGGCGTGCGTGGCCAGCCAGGATGCCGGCGCGGATTTCGTCAAGACCTCGACCGGCTTCGGGCCGGCCGGCGCGACCGCGGCCGATGTCGCGCTGATGCGGCGCGTGGTGGGGCCGGCGATGGGCGTGAAGGCGGCCGGCGGCATCCGCAGCGCCGAAGACTTCCGGGCGATGGCCGCGGCCGGTGCAAACCGGATCGGCGCCAGCGCGGGCGTCAAAATCATGGCCGAGTTGAGAGGACAAGCCTGATGTCCCAACGTGAGATGATGTTCATCCTGGCACATGCGCAGCTTTGCACAGCCTGTCGCGATCGGCTCATCGCCTCGCCCCAGGCCGTGTTCGCCGGTCATTCGCTGGCCGGGGAGGAGAAAGAGATGCTGGCCCGGCTCCAGGCCACCGACTTTTTCACCCCCGAACGCCTGGCGCAGGCCAGCGGGACGAGCATTGCCGAACTGAACGAATACGCCAACCATCCGGTGGTGCGGCTGCGGCATTTGTAGTTTTCAGTTTTTAGTTTTGAGTTTCAAGGAGTCGGAATGGCCGTTGATCTGCGTTCGTATGTCTTCCTGGATAGTTTACAACCGCAACATGCGGCGTTCCTGGGTACCGTCGCCAGGGGCTTCTTGCCCCTCCCCGGCGACGCGTCCCTCTGGGTCGAGATTTCGCCCGGCATCGAGATCAACCGGATCACCGACGTGGCCCTCAAGGCGACGCGGGTGCGGCCGGGGATGCAGATCGTCGAGCGGCTTTATGGTCTGCTCGAAGTGCATTCCGAGAGCCAGGCCGAGACGCGGGCCGCCGGCGCCGCCATCCTGGCTGCGCTGGGCGTGCGAGAAGATGAGCGCCGCAAGCCGCGCATCGTCTCGTCCCAGATCATCCGTAACGTGGACGCGCACCAGGTGCAGCTGATCAACCGGATGCGCCACGGGCACATGCTGCTCGCCGGGCAAACCCTCTACGTCCTGGAGGTCGAGCCGGCCGGTTATGCCGCGCTGGCCGCCAACGAGGCCGAAAAGGCCGCGGAGATCAACATCCTGGAGGTGATCGCGTTCGGCTCCTTCGGCCGCGTCTTCCTGGGCGGCGAGGAGCGCGACATCATGGCCG
>CAZYHE010000196.1:7236-7861 GCA_964647225.1 uncultured Anaerolineales bacterium | reverse complement strand
GCGTCCTTGGGCAGGGCGCCGTAGTTGACGCTGGCAGCCGAGAATTCGCCGCGCGGGGCCAGCAACAGCGCGAAGCCCCCGCCAAAGCAGAAGCCGATCACCCCAACCTTGCCCGTGGAGTTCTCATGGTGTATCAGCCACTGGCGGGCCGCTTCGACGCGGTCAAAAAGTGGGCCCTCGCCACGGCTGAAGTCGCGCAGAATGGTGCGCATACAGCCGAGAAAGCTGCCGCCATCGAACAAATCCGGCGCGGCCGCGAGATACCCTTCACCGGCCAACCAGTCGGCCTGATTGCGCAGATCCTGGCTCATCCCCAGCGCATCGTGAATCACACACACGCCGGGCCAGGGTCCGGCGCCGTCAGGGGTAGCCACATAGGTGGAGAGTTCGCCACCCGGGAAGTTGATCGAAACGGTTGCCATGCTGTTCCTCCTTAGCGCTGCTATGCCACGGTGATGACCACCTTGCCGCGCGCGTGACCTTCGGCGGCGTAGCCCAGCGCGGCCGGGATCTCCTCGAAGGGATAGGTGCGGTCAATCACCGGCGTGACCTTGCCGGCTTCGATCAGTTCCTTCAAGGCAACCATGTCCTGGCCGTTGACTGTGGCGAAGAGCGGCTTGTCCTG
>CAZYHE010000196.1:0-7226 GCA_964647225.1 uncultured Anaerolineales bacterium | reverse complement strand
CAACAGGGAAGCCTTGACTACGTAGCTCATGCCGCCGTGGCCGCTGTTGGGAATGATGTGGCCCTGGGGCGTCAACACGCGCCGCGCTTGACTCCTTCATCAGCCTCGCACGCGGCCGAACCAGCGGCGGACTGAGGCTGCATACTGGACGTACTCGCTGCTGAACTTGGCGGCGAGGTACCGCTCTTCCGGCGCAATGAGCAGGTAGTGGCAGGCGACGAAGGCCGGGAGGAGAAGCACCAAGGCCCAGGGAAGATTGACGGCCAGCGCAATGCCGGTCAGGATGAACACCCCGCCGAGGTAGAGGGGATTCCTCGAGATGGAGAAGACCCCTGTGGTAACGACCTGGCTGGTGGGGAATCCTGGATCGGTGGGCTGCCCTCGACGCGCGAACTCCCGGCGGGCAAGCACAACGAAGGCCGCGCCCGCGACGATGAAGCCGATTCCCCCAAGGATGAAGGCTGGCGTGAGGGAGCCACGCGGTAGCGTCAGTGGGACGGCCAATTGCAGGGCGACCGCCGCCAGGAAGGGCACGCCGAAGACCACCTCGAATATCTGCCAGCGATTCATATGCGCGGCTTGCATGGACACTCTACCCGGACCTTCTGAGCCTGTATTATACTTTCAACCTTGCCACGATCTGCCTCGCCCAGGCTGCTGCGCGTTCCAGCTCGCCGTCTTTCAGCGGCCCCTCGGTATCCTTGACGAAGAACCCTTCGGCCGGGATGATCAGGCTTCCACCGCGTTGCGCCAGGCTCCTGGCGATCGGCTCGGCGGCGTAACCGAACAGCTTGACGAAAACGGGCAAGATGCTTGACTTCACGTCCGCCAACGCGATGCGGGTGTCGAAGGCGGCGACCTTGACTCTGCGTAAGCTGTTCGGGGTCAGCGTCTTCAACCAGGCTTTTGTCGCCGGGCCGGGGCTGAAGGCGCGCGTGGGTGCGCCGACGACGAGCAGGCCTATGCCCGTCAGGTGCGCCGGCTGCGCGTCACTCACGCGCAGGACGCGAACGTCCGCCTGGGTTGCCAGCGCGTTGCCGATCGCCTGCGCGATTTTTTCGGTGTTGCCGAAGAAGGTTTCGTAGACGACCAGTGCTTTCATTGGAAGGGCCTCCAGTCTTGACGCGCTTCAGCGCGTCTTGGTGTCCCAGAGCGACAAAACCAGCATCACCAGCGCCAGCGGCAGAATGACGAAATTGGCGATCGCGCCGGGCGGCGTGTGCGCGAAAGCGACCGGCCGCATCCGGCCGACCAACTCGCGCAGCAAGGTCTCGAAGATCAGCAGCACGTACATCAGTGGAATCAGCGCGCGGTAACGAAAGGCCACGAGCAGTTGAATCAGCGCATAGATCAACTGCGCGCTGCCCCACAGCGCAAAGGCGAAAACGATCCCCTCCGCGCCGGCCACTGCCAGATCCATGCCTGCGATGCTGCCTGCTCCGCCATCGGGGGCCAGCAGGTGGATGCAACTACGCACGGTGCTGACGAGGGCGATCAGCGTGAAGAGGTAGACCGGCAGCTTCATACCGCGGATCGTGTTATCCGCCGGCAAGGGCAGCAACGTCGCAAGGATCTGCTTCATCGTTCACCTTTCTGAGACTTATACACATGACCGACCGGCGCGGTTGCCCGCCAAGTGTCTCAGATAAGAATTATATTCGACGCGCCCGGCAGGCGGCATGACCCACATCATCCATCAAGAACTCTTAACGTCTCTGCACCGCTGTCGCGGCGCGCAGGAAACGACAGACGCCGCTGTGCATGTGACCATCCTGCCCCGGCGGCGTCTGTCTGGATTCGCAATGTTCGACTGCGTCCCGTTCGTTCGGCGGCGAGCCTACACGGCCACCGCTTCGCGAACCCGCTTCTCGACCACGGAGTGGCCGTTGGCGGTGATGAATTCCTCCACCTTGCGCTTGCACACGTCGTCGGTGTACTGCTCCGGCGGGCTTTTCATGAAGTAGCTCGACGGGCCGAGCAGCGCGCCGCCGATGCCGCGATCCAGGGCCAGTTTGGCGCAACGCACCGCGTCAATCACCACGCCCGCGCTGTTCGGGCTGTCCCACACCTCCAGGTGCGCGGTCATCAAGAGCGGCACGTCGCCGAAGGTCGTCCCCTCCATGCGGATCTCGCAGAACTTGCGGTCGGTGAGCCAGGGCACGTAGTCGCTCGGACCGACATGGATATCGCCGGGTGCCAGCTCCTGGTCGGTGATCTGCGACGTCACGGCGTTTGTCTTGGAGATCTTCTTGCTCTCCAGCCGCTCGCGTTCCAACATGCCCATGAAGTCGGTGTTGCCGCCGAAGTTGAGCTGGTAGGTACGATCCACGCGCACCCCACGATCCTCGAACAGCCGCGTGAGCACACGGTGGGTGATCGTCGCGCCCACCTGGCTCTTAATGTCGTCGCCGACGATCGGCAGGCCGGCTGCCTCGAAACGGGCGCGCCAGGCCGGATCCTTGGCGATGAAGACCGGGATGCAGTTGACGAAGCCGACCCCCGCAGCCAGGGCTTGCTCGGCGTAGAAGCGCGCGCCTTCCTCGCTTCCCACCGGTAGATAGTTGATCAGTACATCGGCGCGGCTATCGCGCAGGGCTTGCGCTACATCCACCGGCGCGGCGTCCGATTCGGTGATGACGCGGCGCAGGTACTTGCCCAGGCCATCCAGCGTCGGCCCGCGCTGCACGGCCACGCCCAGGTGCGGCACGGCCGAGAAGCGGTAGGTGTTATTCTGCCCACAGAAAACCGCCTCGCCCAGGTCCTTGCCGACCTTGTCGGCGTCCACGTCGAAGGCGGCGACGAATTCCAGATCGCTGACGTGATAGCCACCCAGGTCCACGTGCATCAGGCCGGGCACTTTTTCTTCGGGTTTCGCTTCGGCGTAATACTGCACGCCCTGGATCAGGCTGCTGGCGCAGTTGCCGACGCCAGCGATCGCAACACGAATCTTGTGTTTCATGGGAACTCAGGTCTCCTTGGGATTGGGATTTGGGATGCAACGCTGCGCTAACGTTTGCGCAACGCCAGATGCGACGAATGCCATTCATTCTAGCAGGTCGTCAACCATCATGTGACGCGTAGCATAGGGCCTTTTGCCCGTCCGAACGCCCACAAGGGGCTATGCTACAGGCCGTCGAATCAGCCTTGATGGACTACTAGGTGCCAGGCGCTTCTCGAAAGGCCTGGCGCGCGGCGATCAGCGCGAGCCGGCGCTCTCGCGGACGATCAAGCGGCCCTGCAACACCACATCTGGCACGGGCAAGCCCGCCAACGCCCGCAAGCAGCTCTCCACAGCCGCGCGGCCCAGCGCGCCGGTCGGCTGTTCGACCGTCGTCAGCGGCGGCGTGGCGTAGGCGCTCAACGGGATGTTGTCGAAGCCCACCACCGACAACTCGCCGGGCACGCGCAGACCGGCGCGGGCGGCCGCGGCCAGCAGCCCGATGGCCGCCAGATCGTTGTAGCACAGCACCGCCGTCGGCCGGTCAGCCACGACCTCTGGTCGGGTCAGCGCGGCCAGGGCGCGCGGGCCGTCTTCGAGCAGGCCGCCGCCGCTGACGATCAGCTCGGCCGCGGGGCCAAGCCCGTTGGCCGCGACCCCTTGCAAATAGCCCGCCAGGCGCTCGCGGTTGCTGCGCCCCCCCTCCGGGCCGGCCACGAAGGCGATGCGCCGATGGCCGAGTTGCCGCAGGTAGGCGACCGCCTCACGCGCGCCGCCGGCGTTGTCCATCTGCACGCTGAAGATGCGTCGCCCGGCCAGCTCGTTGTTGACCAGCACAACCGGCGCCTGATCCCCCGTCTCACGGTCGCCGCCCCGCGCCAGGTCGGCGTAGCGGCCGGGGACGCGGCTGGAGATCACGACCAGGCCATCCACGTCGTGGTCCAACAGCGTCTCGGCCGCGGCCACCTCTTGCGCCGGATCGCGGTGCGACATGGCAAAGAGCAGACCGTAACCGGCCTCGCGCGCCGCCGCCGCCGCGCCCTTCAGCACCTCGGCCACGAACGGATCGGTCACGTCGGTGACGACCGCGCCGAGCATGTGCGAGCGGCCCGTCACCAGCCCGCGCGCCATCTGGTTGGGCCGATAGCCGAGCGACTCTGCCAGGCGCTGGATCTCCGCGCGACGCTCCGGGCTGATGCGCGGATGATCTTGCAAGGCGCGCGAGACCGTCGAGGGCGAAACCTCGGCGATGCGGGCGATGTCTACGATCGAGACGGCAGGCATAGCGCTCCAGAATGAGCAAACGTTTGCGCAACGAGAGAATTCTACCAGACAGGAAGCTAAACGTCAAATCCAGGACTGCATCCCGCGCCGACCTGGCTCAGAACGTCGGCCTGTGAGCTATTGATACCCACGAATCTGCTTGAAGATGAAATCGAGCGGATCTTTCGTGCCGTCGAACGTCCGGCCGCCGGTGGTGGTCGCGATCTGCTCCATGGTCGCGCGCTCGGCCTTGCCGAAGATCACGGTGAAGGTGCGGATGCCCCTGGCGTCCGGCGGTAGCTGGTCGTAGAGCGCGCGGAATTGCTCGGCCGACAGCCCGCTGTTGTTCGCGCCGTCGCTCATCAGCACGATGGTGTAGTAGCGATCCGGCTCACGCTGCTGCGCTGCGGCCGCCAGCCGATACGCCTCGGCCAGCGCGGAGTAGATGGCGGTGTTGCCGCTGGCCTGCAAACGGCCGACGAAATCGCGGATGCGCCGCATGTCGGCGCCCTGGGGCTGCGTGTCGTCAATCAGGAAATCCTGGGCGGGCTGCACGCTCTGGTTGAAAGTGATGACCGTGATCTTCTCGCGGCCACGGAAGCGCGCGAAGCGGCCGGTCAGCGATGTGTCTTGTCCGGTCAGGCCGTTGAGCGCCTTCTGCAGGCCCGCCAACCCATCCCCCTGCATCGAGCCGCTGACGTCGAGCACGAAATAGGCGTGCGCGGGGACGCGTTGTTCGTCCAGATAGGAGAAGAGGAGCGCGTCCAACACGTCGGCGGTGTTCGGGAAGGGCAGTTCTACCAGCAGGCGGTCGGGGATGCGCCGATCGAGCGCCACGCCGGGGATGGCCGGCCGGCGCAGGGTCTTCGCCATCAACTCCTTCTGGAAGTCGGGCGAGCGCAGGTAGGCTACCAGCCGGTCATAGGCGGCGCGCTGGCCCTTGTCCAGCAGCATGAGCGGATAGTCGGCCGTGATGATGCCTTCTTCCGGGTAGATGAGCGCCAGCTTCTCGCGCACCTTGCCGGTCTCGTTCAGGTCGAGCAGCACCGATTCGTAGTTGATCATCCCGTCCAGGTCGTTCTGGCTCGCCACATAGCTTTCGGCCAGCCAGCCGGAGCTGCCCGCGGTGAGCGCCTGGCCCTTGAAGAAGCCGCGCAGCGCGGTGGCCTGCACGTCGGCCAGGGTCAGCGCATCGCCGCGGCCGCTGAGCGCGGTGGCGACCCCCACCAGGGCGGTGAAGCCGGAGTTGGAAGCGGTCGGATTGGTCATGGCGAAGCGCAGTTTGCCGGCATTGGAAGCGTCGGCGATGTCGCGCCAGGTAACGTTCGGCCGATTCAGCCAGCCCAGTTCCCGCGCCTTGCTCTCCTTCACGCCCAACACCACCGGCGAGAGCATGATCTTCTCCTGCGCGACGACCAGCCCGCGCTGGCGGCCGAGGAGATCGAGATACTTGCCGTGCGAGAACCAGGCCAGGTCATAGTCGGCGCCCGCCAGCAGTTTCTCGGCGCCGGTGAGGCTGCCGATGTATTCCATTTTCAGCCGGACGCCGGTCTGGCGTTCGATCTGCGGGAGGAGCGGCGCCAGGTCTTGTAACTCGGAACCGGCCAGCACGGTGAGGGTCGTGCGCTGCGGCGCGCAGCCGGTCAGCAGAGTCGCGAGGAGCAAACAAGCCAGTACCAGAAAGCGCATCTTCATTTCACACCTCCGCCCTGCGCATACAGTTTCTCGATCTCCTGGATCAGCCCCTCCAACACCTCGTAGCTGGGCGGCTCGATGACATCCACCAGGTTGTCCGGCAGGGTGACGTTGTGCTTGCGGGTGAACTCGCGGAAGTAGGTCAGATTGCTGTTGCGGAAGCCGTATTCCACGGCCAGTTTTTGCAGCTCCGGGTCGGTCTCCAACGCCGCCGCCAGCTTCTCGCCCTTCTCGTTGAAGGGGACGAGCACGTGTTTCGTGAAGATGGTCGGCGTCGGGTACATCAACACCATGTCGGATCGGATGCTCCCATCGCCCCGCGCGGCCTGGGCCACGTACTGCGCCTCGTAGATGATCACGATCGGCGAATGGCCCATGCCCTGGACGAGGTAGTCCTCGAATGGCTCCTGGGTGCTGGTCGGCCGCAACCCCTGGCGTAGGAAGAGACCCGACAGCACTGGCAGCATCGGCCGGGCGGCATCCAGGCTCTGGACGATGTTGTTACCGTTCGCCACGTAGCTCATCAGCGCCAGGTACATGGCCGCCGAGTTGGAGGTGCGCACATCGGTCGAGGTGATCAGTACGCTCTTGTTCGCCGTGAAGGCCGTGTTGCCGGGGATGTCCTTCCAGCGCGCCTCGGCCTTCATCAATTCCAGGAACTTCGCCATGTCGAGGGTGTAGTAGCTACCCAGGTTCGCGGCGATGCCCCGTTGCACCAGCAGGTCGGCGATGGGCTTCCATGAGGCGATCACCATCGGAGTGAAGAAGACATTGCTTGCCTTGCTGGCGCCACTTTCGCGCCGGATCTTCTCGGCGCCTGGCACGCCCGCGGGGAACGCGAAGTCGAACGACTTCAGGTCGGCGCGGGTCGCGATCTCCCGCGAGCCGGCGCGCTGCACCGTCACCTGCAAGCCCTGGCGCGCCAGCGCGCGCTGCACGCGCACATCGGCAAAGAACGGCGCTTTTTCCGAGCCGATCAGCCCCGTTACGGCCGTCACCTTGCCTGGCCCCAGGCGCGCAAAGAGCGCAATCGCCACGGCCACGCCGACGATCACGAAAAAGACGATGGTGGTTCTGCGCATGGCTCATCCTCCCAGAGGATAGCGTAGCCGAAGCGTGTTATGGGGATGTGAAAGATTTATTAACCGAGGATCAAGAATTGGTTAAGGATTCTCAACACCACCATGACCGAGCGTCAACCGATATTGCCAGGAGTCGGCGGCGGTCTCATTACCCGACAAATTGATGTAGCATCGGGCCTTGTGCCCGTCGGCCGCGCGGCGCTGCCCGCCGGGACGCCCACAAGGGGCTACGCTACGTCTGTCGGGTA
>CAZYHE010000195.1:6510-7924 GCA_964647225.1 uncultured Anaerolineales bacterium | reverse complement strand
GCCTATCTCTTCCCCGCGGTGAACGACGCAGAGTACATCCTGCTGGACGTGACCAGCCCCTCCTTCCCGGTGGACGTGGCGACACTGAACTCGGAGATTCAATTCCTGCTAGAACGGGGGGAATACGGCGTGGTGAAGGCGCAGGGCGGCTATCTGCTGCTGCGCCGCGGCGCACCACCCGGCCTGCGCGACGCGACGTGGGCCGCGTTCGTGACCTTCGCCCGCGCGCCGCACCCGCCGCGCTTCGAGACTGGGGTTCAGTTCGACGATGCGTTGGAGCTTGTGGGGTATGACTACGACGTACACAACGTGGTGACGGCCGGCCAGCTTCCGGCGACGGTGGCGACCTATTGGCGCGCGCTGCGCCCGCTCGACGCCGACTACGATCTGGCGTTCTTCTTCACGCGGACGGATGGGGCCATCGTCGGCCAGTATGATGCAGGAACTGCCGCCCTCTCCTGGTATCCGACACGGACCTGGCGGCCCGGCGAGATCATCCGCGTCGAGACGCCGATCCTGGCGATCGGCCGCGACCTGGGCGTGCTGGTGGGGGTCAGCCAGCCCGGCGCGCCCCGCGGGGATCGTGCCGCACGGTTGACACCCATCGCCTCAGCGCCGCGTGACGCCGGCCGCGCGCCCAATATCATCCCCGACGAGCGGCTGGTCGAACTCTTCCGCTTCGGCCACTGATGCGCGCCGCACAACTCGATTTTGACACCCGGTGACTTCCAACGGAAGCCGATGAATTATCCTCACCGGAAGATCATCGGCGGCGCGACGCCGGTGCGTTGAATGGTCTCCACTTGCTGGTTGATGCGGGCCACCGCGCCGGCCAGCGGGAAAAGTTCCTTGCTCACCTGCATATCGGGATCGGTGGAAAGCGGATGCCAGAAGATGCCATCCACGCTGGCCGTCACTTCCGGCGCGATGGTGAGCATGGTGACTTCCAGCCCGGCGTGCGAAAAACCGCGCTGGGCCAGGGGCCGGACGAAATGATCCGCCTCCGCGACGCCAAGCTCACTGCGCAGCTCGCGGATCGCCCCCAGGCGCGGGGCATTGGTCGGCGTCTCCGTGGTGCTCAGACACACGTGCAGGCCGGCCGCCTTGAGCGCCCGAATCCCCGCGATCGTCCTGGCCCACGAGCCGCGGCCACGATACGCGTCATGATCGGCGGCCGTCGCACCGTCGAGGCTCACCTGGATGCGCAGCCGGTCGTTGGCAATCGCGGCCAGCCGCGCCAGCCGGGGGCCGTGCAACAGCATGGCATTGGTCAACACGCTGGTCGTCAGCCGCGCTGAAGCATAGGCCAACATCTCGTAGATTTCATCCAGCAGAAACGGCTCGCCGCCCGTGAAGTAGACGTGGGAGAAGCCCAGCTCGACCGCTTCATCCACGAGCCGCCGCATGTCGCCCA
>CAZYHE010000195.1:2763-6410 GCA_964647225.1 uncultured Anaerolineales bacterium | reverse complement strand
TAAGCGATGATGCGGCAAGAGATCAGCCCACGGCCTCCACTCATCGGGCGCGGCATCGGCAACATCAAGGCGCACAACCTGCGCGCGGTGCTGCTAACGCTGCTGCGCCAGGGGCCGACCGCGCGCGTTCATCTTGCTCAACTCACTGGCCTCTCGACCACCACCATCACGAACCTGATCACGGCGCTGCTGGAGCAGGGGATCGTCGCCGAGACCGGCAAAGAAGGGGCCGCCGAGCCGCGTGAAGGCAACGGCCGCGCCAGCGCCGGCCGCCCCCCCACCCTCGTCAGCATCGTGCCGACCGCACGCTACGCGGCCGGCATCCACTTCGGGGTGGACACCATCCGCGCCGGCGTGACCGACCTCTTCGGCCAGTTGTACAGCTACCGGATTCTGTCGCACCCGACCGACATCGCGCCGGCCGACCTGCTCGAGCAGGCCGCCTGCCTGGCATCAGAAGCCATCGTCGAGGCGCCGATCAATCGAGCCGCCCTCGTGGGTCTGGGCGTCGGCGCGTCGGGGCTGGTGGACCCGGAAACGGGCAGCAATGTCCTGGCCCCCAACTTGGGGTGGCGCAACGTGCCGATGCGCGAGTTCTTCACGCAGCGGCTGAAGCTGCCGGTCTTCGTGGATAACAATGTGCGCGCAATGGCGTTCGCCGAAGCCATGTTCGGCGCGGGCCGGGGGGTCAACACGCTGGCATTCGTCTACAGCCGGGTCGGCGTCGGCGCCGGATTCGTGGTGGGCGGCGAGGTCTACCGCGGCAGCCGGGCCGGCGCCGGCGAGATCGGCCACACGACCATGATCCCCGCCGGCGGCGCGCCCTGCCGCTGCGGCAACACCGGCTGTCTGGAGACGCTGATCTCGGAGCATGAGTTCGTGCGCCAGGCCCAGGTGCTGGCCGCGCGGGCGCCCGACTCGATCCTGGCCGCCCGGCTGGCCGACGAGTCGGAGCCATCGCTCATCGAGCGGGTCTTTGCGGCCGCGCGCGCGGGGGATCGCGACACGATCGCCATGCTCAACGAGCGCGCCTACTACCTCGGCACCGCGCTGGCGAACCTGGTCAACCTGATCAACCCCGACATGATCATCCTGGGGGGGCTGTTCGCGGCGGGGCACGACCTGCTGCTGGCGCCCAGCGAGGAGGCGATGCGCCGCCGCGCATTTGCGGGGCTGGGCAACGCCGTGGCGCTGCGCGTCACCGAGTTTGGCCGCAATGTGGGCGTGGTCGGCGCGGCCGCGTTGGCGTTGGATCAATTCTTCTATCGGCAGGAGTGACCTTCTTTGACTACACCGCTCACCATCGGTTTCGTTCCCATCGCCCGGCCGACCTTCGACACGGCGCTGGCCGCCGAAATGACCACGCGCGTGCGCAGCCAGCTCGCCGGCGCCGGTTGTCAGATCATCGGCCCCGAGGCGCTGGTGATGGACGCGGCGGCCGCCCAGTCCGCCATCGCCATGCTGGCCGGTCAACCGCTCGACCTGCTGTTGGCGTTCCAGGCCAGCTTTGCCGACAGCACCGTCGTCGTCAACCTGGCGCAGTCCGTGGATGCGCCGCTGCTCCTGTGGGCCGTACCCGAGGAACGCACCGGCGGCCGGTTGCGGCTGAACTCGTTCTGCGGCATCAACCTGGCCGGCCACGGCCTCACGCGCGCGGGCCTGAAGTACGAGTGGGTCTACGCCCAGCCGGACGACGCGGCCGCGCTCAGGTCGCTCCTGACTCTAGCCCGCGCGGGCCGGGTGAAACGGCTGCTGCGCGCCGCCCGGATCGGCCGGATCGGCGATCACCCGGTGGGCTTCGATCCGTGTTCGTATGACGCGGCGGCAATTGCGGCACGGCTTGGCAGCCAGGTCGTGCGCAAGGAGCTGGCCGAGGTCTTCGCGGGCGTGCGATCGGCGGCCCCCGGCGAGATCGCAGACACGCTCAGCCAACTCAAAGACCGCGTGGCGGGGCTGGACACGCTCGATCAGCCCGCGCTGCGCGGCACGCTGGCCGCGTATCTGACGCTCAAGCGCCTGGCGCACGACGACGATCTCCAGGGCATGGCGATCCGCTGCTGGCCGGAGTTCTTCACCGAGTTGGGCTGTGCGGCGTGCGGCGCGATGTCGCTGCTGAGCGACGAGCTGACGCCCTGCTCCTGCGAGGCGGATGTCAACGGCACGATCACGCAGTTGATCCTGCAATGGCTGAGCGGCGCGCAAGCGTTCGGCACCGATGTCGTGGGCTTCGACCTGGCGCAGGACAACGCGGTGGTCTGGCACTGCGGGCAGGCGCCCCTCGCGATGGCCGACCCGGAGTTTCAGCCGCGCGGCACAATCCACTCCAACCGCAAGCTGCCGCTGCTGATGGAATTCCCGCTGAAGCCGGGGCGCGTCACGATTGCGCGCCTCACGGAAGCAAAGGGCGGCTTTACCCTGGTCATCGGCGCGGGCGAGATGCTGCGGGCGCCGCTGAGCTTCACCGGCACCTCCGGCGTGCTGCGCTTCGACCGGCCGGCCGCCGATGTGCTGGCGACGATCATGGACGCAGGGCTGGACCACCACATCGCGCTGACCTATGGCGACTACGTGGCCGAGCTGCTGGCTCTGGCGAAGCTGCTGGAGCTGCCGGTGCTGCGGTTGACATGACCGGAAAGGAGGCCGACCCGGCGCACTGAATTGCCTATGCTCCCACCTATCTACCAATTTACCAGTCTACCAATTTACCCAAACCCAAAGGAGTGAGACCCAATGACGACCAAGAAGCTCTCCCGCAAGCAGTTCCTGATGCTGGCCGGCTCCAGCATGACCGCCGCGGCGCTCGCCGCGTGCGCGCAGCCGACGCCCGCGCCGAAGCCTGCCGAGGCACCGAAGGCGGCTGCGCCCGCCGCACCCGCTGCGACGCAGCCACCGGCCCCGACGAAGGCCCCAGCCGCCAAGGCCCCGACCACGATCGAGTTCCTGGCGTGGGGCGACACAACCGACGGCCCCGCGTGGGAGAAGCTCGGCCCCGCGTACACGGCCAAGAACCCCGGTCAGGTGATCAACATCACGCCGGTGGCCGACCCGAACAACAACTTCTACACCAAACTGCAAACGATGTTCGCGGGCGGCAATCCGCCCCACCTGACCTCGTTCCAGGGCTGGGAGTGGCAAGTCTATGCGGACAAGAACCTGCTGGCGCCCGTGGACGACTACATCACCCGCGACAAGGTGACTGGCCCCTATCCGACGGGCTTCACCAGTGTGGAGCAGAGCACCAAGCGCAAGGGCAAGACCTACCTCATCCCGCTGCAGATGGGCGTGATGGTCATGTTCTATGCAAAGAAGATCTTCACCGACGCGGGTGTGCCCTTCCCCAAGGACGACTGGACGTTCGAGCAGTTCGTCGAGACCGCCAAGAAGCTGACGGATGCCGGCAAGGGCACCTTCGGCTATCAGATGAACGGCAACTGGTATCGCGACATCGGCTGGCTGGTGCTGGCCGGCAAGCGCGAGTTCGACAACATCATTGACCCAAAGAAGGCGCAGTTCGCCGCGCCCGAAATCAGCCAGATGCTGCAGACCATGGCCTACGACATGGCGCACACCTTCAAAGCTGCACCCAGCCCGGCCGACACCTCTGGCGCCAACACCATCAACACGGGCAAATGCGCCATGAAGCATGA
>CAZYHE010000195.1:0-2753 GCA_964647225.1 uncultured Anaerolineales bacterium | reverse complement strand
AACCAACCCGAGATCGTCGACATCATGCAGAAGATGGCACAGGATGTCATTTACGAATCCATGCTCGCGCCCTCTCCCGCGGATACATCCGGCGGCGCCAATACCTTCCAGACCGGCAACTGCGCCATGAAGTATGAAGGCCCGTGGTTCCTGCCTCAGCTCAACACCCAGAAACTGCGCGACGAGAAGAAAGAAGTGGCCTTCGACGTCGTGCGCATGCCGAAGGGCGCGGGCGCGGGCCGGCCGCATCGCGGCTGGGGCGAAGGCGTCGTCGTCACCAAGAGCGACAAGGCCGAGGCTGCCTGGAACTTCGCCGCCTACCTGGTGAGCGAAGAGGGCAACAAGATGTACTCCGAGATCACGGGCCGCATCCCCAGTAACCTGGCGTTGGCCGAGTCGTGGTGGGTGCCCCGTACGAAGGAGCTGTACCAGATCGAAAACGGCAAGGCGTTCATTGACGCCTTCAAGGAAGGCCAAATTGACGTGGTCAGCGGCGTGCCGCGCTCCAAGATGTGGGCGGAGGTGGTCAAGCCGGTCGCCTGGGACAAGCTGAACAACGGCTCAGCCAAAGCCGCGGACGTCCTGCCGCAGGTGGACACCAAGCTGCAGGCGCTGCTCGACGAGTATTGGAAGTCGCAGTGATGTAGTTCGCAGACATGCCAGGCGCTTTGGAGGCGTTCGGAGGAGGCCCCCTATGACTATCGCGGCTGCTCCCAGAAAGGCGTCGAAAGGGTTGCACCGGCGTGAATGGCTGCAAGGCTACCTGTTCGCCGCGCCGTTTCTGATCGGATTCACCGCCTTCATCGCGTTCCCGATGCTCTATTCGATCTATCTGATGTTCCAGAAGTGGGATCTGCTTTCGCCGCCGGTGTTCGTGGGCTTCCGCAACATCCAGCGGGTGCTGACCGACGAGCTGGCGCTCAAGAGCCTCTACAACAGCGCGTTCTACTCGATCATTGCGGTGCCGTTTCAGATGCTCATCTCATTCACGCTGGCGATGGCGCTGACGCAGAAGATCAAACTCCGCAGTATCTACCGCGCGGGCTTCTATCTTCCGATCATCATCCCTGTCGTCGCGACGGCGGTGGTCTGGCAGCGCGTTTTCCACCCCGACTTCGGCATCCTGAACGAAGTGCTGGCATGGTTTGGCGTCCAGCCGATCAAATGGCTGCTCGATCCGAACCTGGCGAAGCCGGCGTTCATTTTCATGTCATTCTGGATGATTGGCCGCCAGATGGTCATCTTCATCGCGGGGCTGGGCAACATCCCCGTGCAGTTGATGGAGGCCGCGCAGATTGACGGCGCGGGCAAGCTGCGGACGATCTTCAACATCACGATCCCGCTGATGACGCCGTTGATCTTCTACAATATGGTCATCGCGGTCATCAATTCGTTCCAGACCTTCGTCCCCGCGCTGATTATGACAGATGGCGGGCCGGAGAACTCAACGCTGTTCGTGGTGCTGAACATCTACCGCAACGGCTTCCAGTTCTTCAACATGGGCTACGCGTCGGCCCTCGCGTGGGAGTTCTTCATCATCGTCGTGGGCTTCACTATCGCCCAGTTCTACATCTCCAACCGCTGGGTCTACTACGAGTCATAGGAGGCGCACATGGCAACCGTCACCGTAGCCCGTAAACCCAACTACGCCGCCCAGCGGTCGCGCCGCCAGCTCATGGAGCGCCTCGGCCTGATCGCCCTACAGATCATCATGACGCTGGTGCTGATCTCGTTCCTGGCGCCGACCCTGTGGATGGTTTCGTCCTCGCTGAAGGCACGCACCGAGATCTTCGCTCATCCCATCGTTTGGATTCCGACCGTGCCGCAATGGGGCAACTACCCCGACGCACTGAACCTGCTGCCTTTTGCCCGCTTCGCGGTGAATACCTTTGCGCTTTGCGCGCTGACCGTCGCCGGTACGGTGCTTTCGTCCTCGATGGTGGCCTATGCCTTCTCGCGCCTCCGCTGGCCCGGTCGCGAGTTCTTCTTCAGCCTGCTGCTGGGCACCATGATGCTGCCGGAGATCATCACCCTGATCCCAATGTTCATCGAGTTCCGCACGCTGGGCTGGACGAAACCGGGTGACCTGCTGGGCTTCTTCCCGCGCAACTTCCTGCCGCTCACCGTGCCGTATTGGCTGGGGCTGGCGCCACTCTACGTCTTCCTGATGCGCCAGTTCTTCAAGGGGATCCCGATGGAGCTGGAGGAAGCTGCACTGGTGGATGGCGCCAGCCGCCTGCGCATCCTGTTCAA
Organism: uncultured Anaerolineales bacterium; assembly: GCA_964647225.1. Lineage (GTDB taxonomy): Bacteria > Chloroflexota > Anaerolineae > CG2-30-64-16 > CG2-30-64-16 > CAZYHE01. The sequence goes on along the minus strand of CAZYHE010000195.1, from coordinate 500 downwards.
CATCATCCTGCCGCTCTCCAAGCCGGTGATCGCAACCGTAGCGGTGTTTCAGTTCTTGCAGACCTACAACGACTTCCTGCAACCACTGATCTATCTGAACAGCCGCAACAACTGGACGCTGGCGCTCGGTTTGCGCGCGCTCAACGACGTGCAGCAGACAGGCAACTGGGAGCTGCTCTTCGCCGCCTCCACCGCAGTGCTGTTGCCCATCTTGCTCATCTTTATCTTCGCCCAACGCTTCTTCGTCCAGGGAATTGCGACGACGGGGTTTGGCGGGCGGTGAAACGGTAGATTGGTAGATTGGTATACTGGTACATTGGTATACTGGTAGATTGGTACTCGGCGCATGAGGGCCGAGCCAATCACGGAGAGGAATCGAATGACCCCACAGACCTTGACCCACCGCGAGCGCCTTATGCGCACCCTGCGCCGCCAGCCGGTGGATCGCGTGCCCGATTACGAGTTCCGCGCCTGGGTGCAGACGATTGACCGCTGGGAGC
>CAZYHE010000194.1:0-7926 GCA_964647225.1 uncultured Anaerolineales bacterium | reverse complement strand
GCTCCATCCGACCATTGCCCGCAAGCTGCTGCAAGAGATCGCGCGGCCAGCCGAGCAGCAGCCCGCTCCCGAGGCGCTCACTGACCGTGAGATGACGGTACTCCGGCTGATTGCCCAGGGGCTGAGCAACCAGGAGATTGCCGACCAGATATCGGTCAGCGAGCCGACCGTGCGCGCTCACGTGAGCCGGATCCTCGGCAAGCTGCATCTGGCGAGCCGCACCCAGGCCGCGCTCTACGCGGTGCGAGAAGGGTGGGCAGACGAGACGAGCGTGGAAGGGGCGTAGCTTCAGACCCATCCCCCGCGCCGAACGTCTATATCGAATGTCGTACATCAAAAGTATCGAGGCCGCCCCCAGGGGCGGCCTTTTTGGTATGAAGAATCTGGCGGTTGCGCTGATGACAGGGCCGCGCCCTTCTGTTATGCTTACAAACAGTTAGAAAGAGCGATCTCCCAGGTGGTTGGCGGAGATCGCTGCCGCTCGGTGAAAGGAAGGGTAGAAAACAATGGAAACGATCCGACGCGAAGAAAGCACCGAAGTTTTGGATACCACCACGGTGGGCGCCGGGGCCGTGTATGCTGGCCCCGGCCAGCAGGCAGTTTCGGCCCCCAGGGTTAATGCGGGCACGAGCGGCGCGACCGGCATGACGACGCATCAAACAGAAACCTCGAGTCGCGACCCGTACGCCGAACGCCGCGACCTACCCTTCAAGATGCAAAAGGGCATCTACTTGCTCTTCGGAATCCTGGAGGGATTGCTGGGCATCCGCTTCGTGTTGGGATTGCTCGGCGCGAACCCGGCTGCGGGCTTTGCGCAGTTCATCTTCGGCATCACAGGTCCGTTCATTGCGCCGTTCGTGGGGCTGTTTGGGCAGCCGCGCTTCGAGGGCAGCGTCTTCGAGTTCAACTCGCTGGCGGCAATCCTCATCTACGCACTGATCGCCTGGGTGCTGGTCAAGATCGTGTGGCTGACGCTGGCCGACGCGCGGCGCGGCGTACACACGACATCGAGCCAGATAGACACCCGCAACGGGTAGACCCTATCTGGGATTCACTATTTCATCAATCTGGAGGAACACATGTCGAACAACAAACCACGGACAGCGGAATACATGTCGAACAACAAACCACAGGCAGAGGATGCCGTTCAGGACGCGAAGAACACCGTCAAGGATGCAGCGCATGATGTGAAGAACGCCGTCAAGGACGCGGCGCACGATGTGCGGAACGCCGTGAAGGATGCGGCGCACGACGCCCGGAACGCTAAGAAGTAGGTCTATCCCATCAGGAGGAACGTATGTCGAACGCCGAATTGAGGCTCAAGGACGCGGCGCACGATGCCAAATACAAAGTCCAGGACGCGGCGCACGACGTAAAGAACGCCGTCAAGGACGCGGCACACGACGCCAGGAACAAGATCCAGGATGCGGGGCACGGCGCCAAGAACAAAGTCCAGAACGCGGCGGACGATGCGTCCAATTACATTGTCACCAGCGTCCTGTTGGCCGGCGTCAGCGCGATCATCCTGATTGCGCTCCTGCGATTGGTTTCCGGTCGCAGGAGTTAGCCGGGGTGTGTACACCCGGAGGAATTGCAATGCTCTTTGCGAAAGTGTAGTCGCAAGATGCGGCCTTTCGCAAAGAGCGTTTCGTTCAAGTGAAGATAGTTCCGTGATGAATATCGCAGTATTACGAGTGAAGTATCAGAAGTAGCGACCCGGCGCACGCTCAGCGAGGGTGCTCCGGCGGGAGGCTAAGATCATGATCGGACAATGGATTTCGCAGGTAAATAAATTGGTTGAGACACAGACCGCGCCACTTGTGTGGGTCGGCAAGCGCGTGATGCTCTGACTGATGCTCTGCGTGCTTGTCGCCGGCATCGCGCCGATGGCGGCGGCTGCGCATCGTGATGCCGACGTTCGGCAACAAACGAGCACGGATCCCTCGGCCGCGCCGGCTGAGACACACGCAGCATATCGCTACACCAGCCAGCCCGATGGGGCCACGCAGGTGCAGCGCAGTCTGGATGGCGGCAGCGTCTGGATGTACGAGGGCATCATCCCGGAGCCAGTGTTACAGTTGGCGTCCAATCCGGCTAACGACACCGTAGTGTTCGCCCGGACCGCCGCCGACCTATGGCGCAGCGAGACCAGCGGTGCAAGCTGGGCCAAAGTTGTCGCTCTGCCTGGCCAGCCATTGGCTCTGGTAATGACCGGTCAGACCGACCCATCTGGCCTGGTCTTCCTGGGGACGGCGACCCAGGGCCTCTATACCAGCATGGATAGCGGCATGACTTGGCAGGCGGCCGGCGGCCGGCTGTCCCAAATGGGGGCAGGCGCGCTTGCGATCAGCGCCCTCACGGTAAGCCCCGGTGATGAACAGGTCGTCTATGCGGCCGCGACCTTCAGCATGGCGACCCCGCAGGGGCTGCACAACCGCCAACTCGCCTTCATCAGCGTGGATGACGGCCGCCGTTGGTTTGAAATGACAGCGGCATCTGGCGTGGATCAACCTATCACGCAATTGACCCCCCTTGCCGGCTCGCTGCTCGCGGTCTCGATTCCGAGCTTTTACGGAACCCAGTGGGTTGGTTTGGAGACAGGCTCCGATTTCGCGGCCGGGCTGAATGACCCCGATCCCGGCATCCGTGCCGCGACGGCGCGTGCCCTGGGCTTCACTAACGATCGCGCGTTTGTGCCCGCCCTCCTGACGCACCTGGGCGACACGGACGTGCTTGCCGGCGTCCAGGTGGCGCAGGCCATCGGCCGGCTGGGCAATGCGGCCACCGTGCCGTTGCTCATGCCCGCCCTGTCTGATAGCGACGAGGCCGTTCGCGCCCGAGCGGCCACCGCAGTGGGCTTGCTGCATGCCGAAGAAGCGATCCCACAATTGAGCGCCATGCTCCTACACGATGGCCCATGGGCCAGCCGCTACGCGGCCGAGGCGTTGGCGGCCATCGGCACCCCGGCGGCCATGACTGCGCTCACGGCCCCGCTGGCCGACCCACAGTTGACGTCAGCGCGTCACACCGCGATGCGTGTGCTGGAGACGGCCGGTCAGCCCGCGGTGACCGCGGTGGTCGCAGCTCTGAACGATTCGAACGCGGTGGTCCGTGCCAACGCCGCGGAAATGCTCGGCTGGCTGAAGCCGGCAACGGCTGTGGCCGATCTGGCCCGGCTGCTCTCAGACCCGGATCCTGCGGTACAAACGCAGGCGGCCTGGGCCTTGGGCGAAATTGACACTGCGCCGGCACGTTTGGCGCTCAACCCGGCGCCCATTCTGGTGGCTAACCCGGCGCCCATCCTGGCGCCTGTTGCCGACCCGATCGCACTGGCGCCGCCGGTCGCGTTGCCCAGTGTAATCGCCGATGTCGCGACCGACTACCTGACCCCGGTGGTGCTGGCGTCCCTCTTGGTGCTTGCAATGCTTGCAGGCATGCTGATTTGGAAGGGACCGCGGCGGCCGACAGCGCACTTTGGGCCTGCTTGATCTGACGTGCGAACGTGCCTGGCATTTTTCGGAAAGTGCCAGGCACGTGGTGAGTGACAAACCGAAAATCAAGGGCATGGACGCGATCCCGCACGCAGGGGGATCGCCTTTCGCGTGCGAGCGCCTCAGCAGGGAAGCTGCGCTGGTGGATCGCATTTCCCGATCGCGGGCGCACGCGGCCATCTGGGAAGCCGTGACCCAACTGAGTAGAATCCAGTGATAGGAGATAGATTCGATGCATGCCAATGACCCACAGCACCGTGCTCTTCTACAGGACATTGCTCACCGGGCGATGCTCGAGCGCGGGTTGCTCCCCGACTTTTCGGCCGCGGTGCTTGCCGACCTGGACAAGATTCAGGCATCCGCAGAGGCAACGAGCGGCGAGTCAATTCGTGACCTGACCGACCTCCTGTGGGCCTCCATTGACAACGATGACTCCCGCGACCTGGATCAGCTCACCGTCGCCGAGGTCCTGCCCGGAGACAAAGTCAAGATTCGGGTGGCCGTGGCTGACGTGGACGCGCTGGTGAAGGATGGCTCGGCCATTGACGAACACGCGCGCCACAACACGACCTCGGTCTATACGGCGGCCGAGATCTTCCCGATGTTACCGGAGAAGCTTTCCACCGACCTCACCTCCCTGAATTTCGACGCGGAGCGCCTGGCCGTGGTCGTGGAAATGGTGATCGGCGCGGACGGCACGGTGGATGGCTCGGAGATCTACCGGGCGCGCGTCCGCAATCATGCGAAGCTGGCGTACAACAGCGTGGCGGCCTGGCTGGAGGGGAACGGCGCGGCGCCCGAGGGGATCGCGGCCGTCCAGGGTCTGGCGGAGAATCTGCGCGTGCAGGATCGGACCGCCCAGCGCCTGAAGACTCTGCGCCACGTCAACGGCGCGTTGAGCCTGGAAACCATCGAGGCGAGACCGGTCTTCGACGGCGACCAAATCCGTGATCTCGAAGTCGAAGTGAAGAATCGCGCCAAGGAGCTCATCGAGGATTTCATGATCGCGGCCAACGGCGTGACCGCCCGCTATCTCGCGGCCAAGAAATTCCCTTCCATCCGCCGCGTGGTGCGCACGCCCAAACGCTGGGATCGGATTGTCGAGCTGGCCCGCGAACATGGCGCCACGCTGCCCCTCACCCCGGATTCGGCCGCGCTGGATAAGTTTCTCGTCGCGGAGCGCACGGCCGATCCGCTGCGCTTCCCCGACCTCTCCCTTGCGGTCATCAAACTGCTGGGTGCGGGCGAATACCTGGCGGAACTGCCCGGCGGCACGGCTCCGGGGCACTTCGGCCTGGCGGTCAAGGACTATGCCCATTCCACCGCCCCGAATCGCCGCTACCCCGATCTGATCACGCAACGCCTGTTGAAGGCCGCCATCGCCGGCCGGGCTGCGCCCTATAGCTATGCCCAACTGAATGTGCTGGCCAAGCATTTCACCACAGAAGAGGATGCCGCCAACAAGGTCGAACGGCAGGTCGGCAAGTCTGCAGCCGCGCTGCTGCTCGAATCGAGGATCGGCGAGCAGTTTGACGCTATTGTCACGGGTGCTTCCGATAAAGGCACCTGGGCCAGGCTGCTCAGCATCCCGGTAGAAGGCAGGGTGGTGCGCGGGTTCGCGGGCGTAGATGTCGGCGACCGGATTCGCGTGCAACTGATGGCGATCAATGTTGAACGCGGCTTTATTGATTTCAAGAGCGTCGGCCCGGCCGGAAAGTAAGGTTGCACGGAGGCAGGTGTGTCCGAATCGTTGTTCTATCATATCTCTACGGCAGGGAAACTCTCGCACGTCGCAACCGTTGACGCGGCGCTCGCTGCGGCCGAGGACGGAGGTTTTGTGTGGCTGGATTACTCCGAAGCAACGAAGGAGGAACTCTCGAGCCTCATTGAGCCCTTGGGTCTCCATCCGCTTTCTATCGAAGATTGTTTCGATAAAAACGAGCTTCCCAAGATTGAAGACTTTCCGCGCAGCACCTTCATTCTCTTCAACTGCTTTGACTACTCAAATAGAGAACTTTCGATCGGCGAGATTGATCTGTTTATCGGCGCCAACTTTCTGGTTACCTTCAGCCCGCGCAATTCTAAAAATCGGCGGCTCTTGGATGGCATTGAGCACATCGTGGAGACGAACATCGAGAGTGTTCGGCAGGGACCGTCCTTCCTGATGCACGTCATCCTGGACCGCGTGGTGGATCAAAAGTTTGTGGCGATTGAGGCGCTCGAAGACGATCTGGACGCCGTAGAGGGTGCGCTGCTGGCTGACGTTTCAAGCTTCAACCCCGCAGAGTTGATCCGATTCCGTCGCTACCTGTTGAGTCTCCGCAAGAGTCTTTTCCACGAGCGGGAGATCCTCGCAAAGATCTGTCGCAAAGATTGTCCCTTCATCGCTGAAGAGGCAATCTTCCACTATCGAGACATCTCCGACCATCTTGTGAGATTCTTCGAGTTGACTGAGTCTTACCGGGATATCGTCACCAGTCTCATGGAAATGTACCTGTCCATGCTGAATAACCAGATGACCAAAGCCGCCAACGAGACAAATACGACGGTCAGGCGGCTGACGATCATCACCACGATCTTTATGCCGCTCACACTCCTGGCTGGAATCGGCGGGATGTCAGAGTGGTCCATGATAATCGGCCCCGCGAACTGGCGGATCGGATATCCGGCGTTCCTGTTGGCGATGGTAGTGATCGGTTTTGGCAACTACTACCTGCTCACGTGGCTTGAGAAGAGAAGCCGACGACCCGACCGGTATACACTAATCCGGGGAGAATAGCCATGCCAGCGTTCGGAGCGCCCTTTTCAGGGTCAGCAAACGACAGGAAGCTCACGGATGCGGAGTTTGTCAGAGCCATTCGTTTCATGGTGGCGGCCGAGTACGAAGCGATTCAGAGGAAAATCTATGCCAGAGACAAATGACTCCACTCCTGCTTCAGGATCATTGCCCAACGATTATCAAGAGATCCTCAATTGGCGGGTGACAGGGAGACCTGGCCGAGTGATCGCCATGCAAATCCTGGGTGTAGTCGCGCTGGTTTTCTTTGGGGTGATCTTTGCCGGTTTAGCTGTCAGTCTTGGCAAGCTGCCGGCGCAGGTTAAATTCGGCCTGGGCGAAGTCGGCGCGGTTTTCGCAGGGGTTCTGCTGGCGCTGGTGCTACATGAGCTGACGCACGGTTTGGTCATGCGGATGTACGGCGCGAAACCCAAGTATGGCATTCTGTGGAAAGGGCTGATGTTGTATGCCACCTCTCCCGGATATGCTTACCGTCGAAACAACTATGTGGTCACCGCACTGGCGCCGTTCGTCTTCATCAGCACGCTGGTCGTTTTGGGCATGTGGCTATTGCAGGGAACCTTATGGGTCCCCCTGTTGGGGATCTGTGGCATCTTCAATGCAAGCGGCGCGATGGGAGATATATGGATGACAGTGATTGTGCTCCGCTATGCGCCCACAGCCTACGTCATGGATGAGCGCGATGGGATACGAGTGTTTTTGCCGAAGCCTTTTGTCCAACCAGAATAAACGGAGGAAAATCCCATGTTCCCGATCTGTGGGCTTTGGATCGTGCTGCAGTTTTTCAGCGGCATCGGTTCCATTTCTAACACAGCGGACACGGGCGGCGTCGCCTACATGGCGCACATCGGCGGATTTATCGCAGGGCTTGTGTTGACATTCCTTCTCAGCGGCAAGTCAACGCCCCGGCTCTCAGGTTAGGACTCGCCAAGCGGAGCCGTTTGACCCCGCACATGTCGTCAACACTCACAAGGAGCAGGCTCAGCATGGCCTTCCATTCACCAGCGTAACTGGATAACTGGACCTTTCGGCGCGTCATGTGGGCGACGCTGGTCCTCGTCCTTGTCGCGCTGGGTTTCTGGCTGCTTTATCGGTTTTTCCAGGTCGTTTTCATCCTGTTTATCGCCATCGTGCTGGGCACGGTGCTCCGTCCGGCCGTGACCTGGTTGCACCAGCGCGGACTTCCGCGAATCGCGGGGGGCATTCTGGTCTACCTGGTACTGCTCGCCCTGCTCATCGGCTTCATGCTATTGCTGTTCCCGTTGCTGACTGAGCAAGGGACAACGATTGCTGCCGCCATGCCGGGTTACTACCAAAGCGTGCGCGAGTGGATGGGCGGCACTCCCAATCAAGTGATGGTGCGCCTGAGTGAGTTTCTGCCGGCGACACTGCCGAGCCTGGCGCCGATCCAGCAAACGGGACCGCAGATGCTGGTTTTTGCCGGGCAAGCGGCGGGCTACATGGCGTCGGCGGCTGGAGCGATCTTTAGCGCCATAGCTTTTTTGTTGCTCACCTTTCACTGGACGCTCGATGGGCCGCGCATCATTCGGTCATGGCTGCTGCTGGCGCCAAAGGGCCAGCGCGAGAGCATCGGCGAACTGATTTCGGCCATGGAAACCAAGGTCAGTTTCTACATTG